>DATLUQ010000030.1 GCA_035533015.1 Gemmatimonadaceae bacterium
TCGTCAGGCCGCACGCTCGCTCCACCTCCCCTCACGCGAGGAGGCCGTCGCGTGGGCCGCGCGCATCGCGAAGGCCTGTCGCTGTGACCAAGAGCTGCGCGTCTTCGGGTTCGACCCGCAGTCCTGAGGGCGACGTGGAAATGGCGCAGGAAGTGCTGCCAGCCCCCGCCCCTCGCGCAACCGCCCGTCACGACCGATGTTTATCCGATCATGTCCGACCCCATCGACCGCCTCACCGACGCCCTGAAGGACCGCTACCGCCTCGAGCGCGAGCTCGGCCAGGGCGGCATGGCCACCGTCTACCTGGCCCAGGACCTCAAGCACAATCGCAAGGTCGCGATCAAGGTCCTCAAGCCCGAGCTGGCCGCGGTGATCGGCGGCGAGCGGTTCGTGCAGGAGATCGCCACCACGGCGGCCCTGCAGCACCCGAACATCCTCCCGCTCTTCGACTCCGGCAGCGCCGACACCTTCCTCTTCTACGTCATGCCCTTCGTCGAGGGCGAGACGCTGCGCGCCAGGCTCGACCGCTCGACGCAGCTCGGCGTGGACGAATCGGTGAAGCTGGTGAGCGAGGTGGCCGACGCGCTGGACTACGCCCACCGCCACGGCGTGGTGCACCGCGACATCAAGCCCGAGAACATCCTGATCCACGAGGGGCGGCCCATGGTGGCCGACTTCGGGATCGCGATCGCCGTCTCGGCCGCGGCCGGCGGCCGCATGACCGAGACCGGCCTCTCGCTGGGCACGCCGCACTACATGAGCCCCGAGCAGGCCACGGCGGAGAAGAACATCGACGCCCGCAGCGACATCTACTCGCTGGGCGCGGTGCTGTACGAGATGCTCAGCGGCGACCCGCCCCACGTCGGCGCGTCGGTGCAGCAGATCATCATGAAGATCGTGACCGAGGACGCGGCGCCGGTCACCAAGACGCGCCGGTCGGTGCCGCCCAACGTGGCGGCCGCCGTGGCCACGGCGCTGGAGCGCCTCCCCGCCGACCGCTTCGAGAGCGCCAGGGACTTCGCGGCCGCCCTTCAGAATCCGGCGTTCCGCGGCACCGGCGCCACGGTCGCCCGAATGCGCGGCGCACCGGGCATCGCGCATGCCGGCCCGCGGGCGCGACTTCGCGATCCGTTCGTCGTGGGCCCGTGGCTCGCCGCGCTGGCCGCGATCGTCGTCGCCGTGGTGCTCGCCCGTCGGCCGGCACCGGCCGCCCCCGCGCTGCCGCCCATCCGCTTCCTGCTCGCGACCTCCGACAGCGTGTCCCCCTTCGACAACGGACCCTGGCCGGGCGCGATCTCGCCCGACGGCGGCACGGTGGTGTTCAGCGGCGCCGGGCCCGACCATCATCTGATGCTGTATTCCCTGCGCACCAACGAGTTGGACGCGCGGCCGATTCCCGGCACGGAGAACGGCACCCAGCCGTACTTCTCGCCCGACGGCGCCTGGGTGGGGTTCGAGCAGAACGGGCTGGAGCGCAAGGTGCGCCTCGACGGGACCAGCCCGGTCACGATCGCCGGCGGCGGCGTGGCCAACAACGGCGCCACGTGGACGCCCGGCGGAAAGATCGTCATCGGGTCGTTCGGGCACTTCGCCGGCCTCGTGTCCGTGAGCGCCGCCGGCGGCCAGCCCGTGCCCCTCACCCACGTGGACTCGGCCCACGGCGAGCGGGCGCACTACTGGCCCATCGCCACGCCGGATCCCAACACGGTGATATTCGCGATCTGGTATGGCAATCTAGGCTCGGCCAAGCTGGCGGCGGCGGCGGTAGACAACGGCCACGTGACCCCGCTCGGCATCTCCGGCGTCCGGCCGCTGGCCGTGGTGGACGGCCGGCTCGTCTACGTGCAGGCCGACGGGACCGTGATGGCCGTTCCGTTCGACCTGCGCCACCTGCGGGTCACCGGCTCGCCCACGCCGGTCCACGACCCGGTGGCGGTGCTGGCCGGGTCCAACGGCAATGCCGAGGTCTTCGTCTCCAACGGGGGCGGCCTGGTCTCCGGCCGCGCACGGGCGTCGGCGCGGCTGGTGTGGGCCGCGCGCGACGGCGCGGTCAGCCCGGTCTCGGATCAGCTGCGCGACTATACGCTCCTCGCGCTGTCGCCCGACGGGCGCCGCATCGCGGCCGAGATCGCGGACGACCACGGTAGCGACGTGTGGATCCAGGACCTCGACTCGCCCGCGGGACGGCGGGTCACGACCCTCGGGACCGTCCGGTGGGTATCCTGGACGCACGACGGGAGCGGCGTGGTATACGTGTCGCTGGACAGCGCGTCGCAGGGCAGCATCGTGTGGCTCCAGAACCTCGCCGACGGCTCGCCGCCGCAAAAGCTCTACGAGGACCCCACCGTGATCGGGGGCACCGTGCTCTCGCCCGACGGCAAGTCGCTGATCGTCAACAGCTATCAGAGTTCGTGGAAGCTGTTCCGGGTGCCGCTCGATTCCGGCTCCGCGCCCGCCGCCCGCGCCTACGTGGCCACCGGCTCCAACGCCAACTACCCCGCCTTCTCGCCGGACGGCCGGTGGGTGGCCTACATGTCCGACGAAACCGGCCAGACGGAGGTGTACGTTCGCTCGTTTCCCGACCCGGCGACGACGGTGCCCGTGTCCACCGGGGGCGGCGTCCTGCCCCAGTGGTCGCCCGACGGAACGCACCTGTACTACGCCGTCCTGGCCACCGGCAAACTCGCCGTCATCTCGGTGCGGGTCGCGCTCTCGCCGACCTTCCGGATCGTGAGCCGCGACACGCTGACCACCCTGAGTGGCGGCGTCAGCAACGCCGGGGTCTTCGTCTCCCCCGACGGCAAGCGGGTGGTGTACGCCTCCCCCGTTTCGAGCGCGTTCCAGATCTTCGTGGCGCCCAATTGGAGCACCGAAATGCGCCGCCGCCTGGCGGGCGCGGGCGGCGACGGCACGCACTGAGCGGGCGCCGCCCGGTGCTGTCTGCGCCGTGCACTCCCTCCTCGCTTGGCGCTGCTGCTGGCGGCCTGCGGCCGCCTGCCGCAACTTATTAGGGAACGCCGCCGCGGATCGCCGCGACGTTGGGCCGACACACTTCCACGGTACAGGTGACCGCCATGCCCGCCCGTAAGACCGACAAGACTTCCAAGCTCGCCGGGCACAAGCCGGCCAAGCGCAGGGCGGCAAAAGGCAAGGCCGCAACGACTCTGCCGGAATCCATGGTGACCGGCAAGGCAAGTCCCGCGAAGGCTGCGGTCGGCGACAAGGCGGCCTTCGCATACATCGCCAGTCTGCCGCAGCCGCAGCGCGGAATCGCGGAACGCGTCGATGCGCTTGCGGCCAGGACGCTTCCCGGCCTGCAGCGCTCCGTGAAATGGGGCATGTCGTACTATGGGGTCGGCGACGGCTGGTGCTTCTGTTGCGGCGGATTCGCCGACCACGTCAAGCTGATGTTCGTGAACGGTGCAGCGCTCATTCCGGTGCCGCCAGTGACGCCGGTGGCGATGGGCAAATCCACTCGGGGCGTGGAGCTTCAGTCAGTGGACGACCTCGACGAACGGCAACTCGCGGCATGGATGATTCAGGTCGCGGCCGTGCCCGGTGTCGGGCGGAAGAAGCGGTAGGCCCGAAGATGGATGTCGATGGCGTTGGTGTTGGGCAGCGGCCTGACAACAGCATGCAACGGACGGCGCTTCGCGCGCCGCTGATGCTGAGCGTTGGATAGCCGCGCGGCACTCATCGAGGAGCAAGTATGGAGTCTGTCCTTCAAGGGGGCGCGTCCGGTGTCTTTGTGTTCCTGTACGCGTACGTTGCGGGAACTCTTCTCTGGCTGATCTTCGTGGCTCCCGGCCTCTACCGACGGCAGCGAGAGTTGATCCGTCGGGTTGAGAGCTTGGAAGCGCGCCTGGAGCAGGCTGGCATCGGTGACCGCGCTACTTGAGATCAGGTTTGAAGTGCAACTATAGGGACTACGGGACATAGCATTCCTCCGGCGTGGGATTCCCCCGATGTATCGTGCCCTCTTGCTCCTATGCCTGGCCGGTTGCGCAAGCGCCCGCAACGCTCCGCGGGCGGACGATACCCTCGCGGCCGAGGACCTCGGCGTCGTACGCTTTGATGCAATGGGCCCGGCCCAACGGCGCCAACTCCTCGACGCTACTACCGCCGCTCACGCGCGCTGGCTGCAGTCGCGTCCGCATTCATATGCGCTGCGAGTGGTCGAGGTCGGGCCGTGCTTTGAAATACACACCATCGAGGCGCAGCCTCCCCGGCGCCCGGTCTACCTGATCGTTGGCGACTCGATCATCGGTCAGCGGCCTGGCGTCATCGCCGACTCGCTCGACCATGCCTGCTGGCATCGCTGGACGGCCGATTCTATCTTCGCGCAGGTGTTCAGGACACTCGAGAACCCGGGCCGCGTGCTGGATAGCGTGGTGTTCGATCCCCGCTACGGGATACCGCGCTCCTACGTTCTCGACCGCGGAGGTCACGGACCATCGCACATTGTTGTTGATCGTTTCACGGTGGTGCCGGACTCGGCGCCACAACCTGACTCGGGCGTGTCGGACCGCCCGGCCGTTCCCCAACCGAGGCATACCCAGTGACCCGAGTCCGCGTCAACAGCTTTTCCATTTCGCTCGACGGCTACGGCGCCGGGCCGAACCAGGACCTCGACAACCCACTCGGCGTGGGCGGCACCGACCTCCACCAATGGGTATTCCCGACGCGCACGTTCCAGCGCACCCTGTTCGGCGCCGACGGCGGCACCACGGGCATCGACGACGACTTCGCCGCGCGGGGCTTCGCGAACGTCGGCGCCTGGATTCTCGGACGCAACATGTTCGGACCGGTTCGCGGACCTTGGCCCGACATGGACTGGAAGGGCTGGTGGGGAGACAACCCGCCCTATCACGTGCCGGTGTTCGTCCTCACGCACCACGCCCGGCCGCCCATCGAGATGGAAGGCAACACGACGTTCCACTTCGTCACGGGCGGCATCCACGACGCGCTCGACCGGGCGCGCCAGGCCGCCAACGGAAAGGACGTGCGCATTGGCGGCGGACCCAGCACCATCCAGCAGTATCTCCGCGCCGGGCTCATCGACGAGATGCACGTCGCCATCGCACCGGTGGTGCTCGGCACGGGAGAGCGGCTGTTCGACGGCGTGGACACGCGAACGTCAGGCTACGAATGCATCCAGTTCGTGGCGTCGGACAAGGCCGCGCATATCGTGCTCCGCCGCTCTCAACCCTGAACCCGACTCCGCCCATGCTCGCCCTTTCGCCCGTCGCCCTGGAAGGCCACGGGGTGCGCCTGGAACCCCTGGTGCCCGCGCACGAGTCCGCACTCGCCGCGGCCGTGACCGACGGCCGGCTGTGGGAACTCTGGTACACCTCGGTGCCCGAGCCCGCCCAGGTGGCGGCCTACATTGCCGACGCGCTGGCCGGGCAGGCCGCCGGCCACATGCTGCCGTGGGCGGTGCGCGAGCTGACGTCGGGCGAGGTGATCGGCAGCACGCGGTATCACGACATCGTGGCGCCGATTGACCGGGTGCAGATCGGCTACACGTGGTACGCCCAGCGCTGGCAGCGCAGCCACGTGAACACGGCGTGCAAGCTG
>DATLUQ010000031.1 GCA_035533015.1 Gemmatimonadaceae bacterium
GCAGAGCACGTCCATGGCGCCGAAATTCTGGATCGCGGCCAGCCGCTTGACGATCACCTTCTTGCGCGACATCGCGACGGCCCCGCGCGACAGGCCCACCGAGACGATCATGGGCAGCATCTCGGGCGTGAGGCCTACGGCCACGGCCAGCGCGAACACGAAGGCTTCGCGCCACCCGTGCCCGGTAAGGCCGTTGATCAGAAACACCAGCGGCACCATCACCGCCATGAACCGGATCAACAGCCAGGTGAACGCCGACACTCCGCGATCGAAGCTCGTCTCCTCTTCCGGTTCGGTGAGAGACCCCGCCAGACTTCCCAGATAGGTCGACGCGCCGGTGGCGGCCACGACGGCGGTGCCCGTCCCACTGGCCACGCTCGTGCCCAGAAAGCACAGGTTGGTCGCGTCGGCCGGCGAGGCGACGGCGGCGCCCGAGGGCGGGGCGAACTTCTCCACGGGCAGCGATTCGCCGGTGAGGCTCGCCTGGTTCACGAACAGGTCGCGGGCCGTGAGCACCCGCAGGTCGGCGGGAATCATGTCGCCCGCGGCGAGCGAGACCACGTCTCCGCGCACGATTTCGTGCAGGGGGATCTCGCGCTCCGCGCCGCCGCGGATCACGGTGGCCGTCACGCGGATCATGGCTTTGAGCGCCGCGGCCGAGCGGTCGGCGCGTGCCTCCTGCACGAACCGCAGCGACACGCCGATCACGATCATGACGCCCATGATCGTCGCGGCGCGCGGGTCGCCGGTGGCCAGCGACACCGTGGCCAGCACGGCGAGCAGGACGACCACCGGATTCCGAAGCGCGCGCCACAGCCGCTGCCAGTTCGTGACGTGCTCCGGCTCGGCGATCTGATTCGGGCCCTCGGCTGCGAGGCGCGCCGCACCTTCGGCCTCGTCCAGCCCCTTCGCCGTCGTGTCGAGGCGCAGCAGCACGGCGGGTGCATCCAGCGGCGCCAGTTCCGCGAGGAGAGGCGCGATGCGAATGCCGGGAACTGCGTGCTTGATGTTCGGTTTCACCGGTAGGATGCCCCAGCGTTCCGAGCGCAGCATGTGTGTGGCTGTGGTGGGGTACGGTGCCGGCTGGAAGGTAACGCGCGCGGTCGCCGGCCGCGCGCGGGCATCAGAACATGCGCACGCGCCACCCGAGCGAGGCCGAAACCGTCGCCGCCGATTCCGTGAGGCCAAAGTTCAACCCGGCGGTGAGCGACTGCGTGGAACCGGGGCGGTATCCCACACTCACGCCGGCGGAGACCGGCGGTTCCACGTTCGCGATGACCCGGCTTGATCCGGCGGCGGACGCGATCACCGACCACCGGCCGTCAGCCGACCCTCGGCCGACCCCCACGCCGTACGCGACGTTGTCGATGAGCTCCAGGCCGGGCATGTCGCCCAGCACCCAGTACGACGCATCGCCGAAGAAGAACGTATGCCCGGCGCCCAGCGACAGCGATGCGCCGCCTCCGAAGTCCCACTTCCCCGTGCTCACGCCCGACGCCACCGACGCCACGGGCGCCTTGGCGAACGCGTTCACGCTCAGCCCGCGGATTATACCTGAACCGGTATAGACGTCCATGCTGGCCGAGAACATCGGGTCGCCCACGTCCACCCTCGTGCTGCCCGGCGCGGCCACGGTGAGGCTGTCCGCGGTGGTGCCCACCGTTGCCCGCGAAGCGGGAACGAGGTTCCCGCCCGCGCGGCCACCCGTTCCGTTCTGTCCGGGCCCTTGTCCGTTCGTCCCCGTCTGTCCCGAAGGTCCGCCCCGCCCCGAGCCCATCCCCGGCCCCATCTCCACGGGCTGTCCCTGGCGCCGCTGCGCCACGGCCGAGTCATCAGGGCCGCCGGTGGGTACGATGATGCCGCCGATGTACGTGAGGGCCGTGTTGTTCTGCGCCACCACCGGCACCGACGCCGAGAATTTGAACCGGCCGGCCTGCACGTCCACGGAATGGAACATCGCCGCGCTCCATGTGGTGCCGGTGAAGATGTACGTGCCGGTGGCGTACCCCAGGGACACGCGGTAGTCCACCGTCTGGGCGCGGATGGCGCGGACCGGCGCCATCGTTATGGCAATCAGGCAGGCCACCACCGGGGCGGCCGCGCGTAGCTGGCGTATCATCGTTGTACCCTCGGATCGTTCGCGCCGCGGCGCGGACGCCTGTTGCAAGGATCGAGGCACAACGGGTGGCCCAACCCTCGGGCCACCCGCCGGCCTCGTGGCAGGACGGCTACTACTGCTCGCCTCCGCCGCTGCCACCACCGCCCTTGGCGATCCAGATGTCGATCGACGTGGTCTGGGCGCCGACGTTCAGCGTCGGGACGTTCTTGGACGGAATCCCACCGGACCCACTGCCACCGGATCCATTGCCACCCGAGCCGCCACCCTCATCCGTCGTCCCTTCCTCGCCCCCCGCCGCAATCTGGGTCATGCGGACGTTGGGCCGAACCGGCGCGGAACCATCGATCGAGAACGTGAACCGATACCACCCGTACTTGTGTCCGACCGACTCCGGAATCGTGATTTGCTGGACGAGCAGGTTGTACGAGTACACCAGCGTCCCGCCCATCGAGACCTCGGTCACCAACTGCCCCGGTCCATCGCCGGCTTCCCAGAGGCCCTGGTCGAACACCGTGTACCTGGGTTCGTGGGTCGCGCTGTCCAGCAGTTCCACCTTGAGTCTGGCGCCGCGCGTGTATACAACCGGTGAGAAGGTGCCCGTCGTGCCGTTGGTACCGTCCAGCTCGGTGGAGCCCGAGCCCGACACCACGGCCATGTTGTAGCCCTGCATCGGCGGCGTGGTCAGGTCGGTGAGCGAGACCTCGACGTGCACGTTGGCGTGCGTGTTGAAGTGGTTGGTCAGCAGATTGTCGCCCCACGCCACCTGAGCATCACGCATGGACTGTCCGCTTGCGTCGAACCACTGCGCCTGCCAGACCGGACCTCCGCCCTGGCAGAAGTACGGCGTGCCGCCCAGCGAACAGTTGGACAGGTTGTAGCTCATCGGGAAGTAGGGAAGCGCTTCCACGACCGGCTCCGTAGCGCCCGTCGGACGCAGACCTGTGTTGGCGTAGTTGGGCATCCCACCAACGGTCACCGGCAATCCAGTGAGTCCGAGGCCTTCCGCGAACGTCAGCGGCACGGAGAGATTGTTGCCCGCCCCGGTGTCTTCGCCGCCGCCACCACCGGTGCCGCTCCCTGAGCCCGCGGCAACGTAGATGTCAACCCACGTCCGCGAACCATCGGGCGCCAACTGCGGAACCGGTTTCGTTCCGGTGCCCGAACCGCCGGAACCGCCCGACTCTTCCTCGGTCACCGTGTTCGTCACGGCGTCCATGACCACGTTGCGGTTCGCGCTGACGAGACCATTCGACACCGAACCGTCCAGCACGAACGCCACGCGATACCATCCGGCTTCGCTCACTCTGAGGTTGTAGCCGAACACGATCCTCCCGCCCACGTTGACCTCGGCCGCGAAGTTGCCGGAACTCTCCTCGGCCCCGAGCGCGTCGATCACGCGCTTGTCGACCAGCGGATCGCCAACCGTATTACCGCCGGACGCGTCCAGCTTCGACACGATGAGATGCGGCACCACCGAGTAGATCGTCGGAGTCATTGCGGCAGTCACCCCATTCGTGCCCTGCACTTCCGTGCTGCCGGAGCCCGACACCACCTGCATGTTGAACCCGCGGAGCGTGCCGCTCGTGAGGTCGTTCAGCGACACCTCGACGCGAATGGGCGACGACGTCTTCAGGGACTGGTTGATGATGTTGTCACCCCAGGTCGCGGACGCATGCTGGAGGGCCGTGGATCCGTCGAGCCACTGCGCCTGCCACGCATTCAGCCCCTTCTGGCAGTAGGCCTTCGTGCCGTCCGGCCACGTACAGTCGGACACATTCGCGATATAGAAGTACGGCAGCCCGTCGACCACCAGATTTTCGGATTGAACTGGGCGCAGTCCGGTGTTGCCATAGTTCGGAGCACCGCCCACCGTCACCGGGAGACCGGTGATCCCGATTCCTTCGGAGAACACCACCGGCACCGAGAGGTTGTTGCCGAGCCCCTCGTCGGTCGTGGGCCGCGGGCCCGCCACGGTAACCGATGCACTCGCACTCTTGCCGCCACTCGATGCCGTGATCGTCGCCTCTCCTTCGCCCACGGCGGTCACCACACCGGTCGCGCTGACGGTCAGGATGGTTTCGTTACTCGACGTCCACGTGACGTTTCCGTGGGTCGGCTGGCCGCCCGCGTCCGCCAACGCGGCGTTCATCGAGAAGTGGTCGCCGACCCGCACATCCGCCGTCGGCGGGTTGAGCGACACCGTGGATACCGGAGACGGAGTCACGGTCACCAGCACACTATTGCGTGCGCTGGGCGACACGGCGGAGATCGTCGCTGAGCCCTCCGCATGCGCAACCGCGTGGCCGCTGGCATTGACCGACACGACGGCCGCGTCGCTGCTGCTCCAGACCACGGTCTCATTGGTGATCCGCTTGCCCTTGACGTCCAGGATCGTCGCGACCAGGTCGAACTCGGTCCCGGCAGTCACCGAGGGCGCCGCGGGCGTGATGCTGAGCGACGGCGTGGGGGCCACCACGGCCACGTCGATCGTCGCCGAGAGCGCGTCGATGGTGCCGACGACCTTGGTCGCCCCGGGCGCCACGGCGGTGATCAACCCCGCCGCGTCCACCGTGGCAACTGTCGTGTCAGCGCTCACCCATATCGCCTGGCGGCCGAGCGGCGCGCCGGCGGCGTCGGTGAGAACGACCGTTGGTTTGAACGTCCCGCCAATCGGCAGCGAAACCGCGCCCGGCGTGACGGTGAACACTCCAGCCGCCGTGACCACCGTGAACGTGGCCGCCGCCGTCTTGGATTCACTCTCCGCGGTGATCGTGCAAACGCCGAGGCCCACGCCGGTCACCTTGCCCGTGCTGTCCACGGTGGCAACCGCCGGGTTGCTCGTCGTCCACCTGATCTCGCGCTGCAGCTCTTGCTGGTTGCGATCGCGCAGACGCGCCTGCAGTTGGAGTTGGGAGCCCGTCCCGACCGTCGCGCTGGAGATCGAGAGCTCGACACTGGCCACCGGTTCACCCACGTTCAGCGTCACCGTGTCGGTCACGCCTTCGGAGGACGCCGTGATCACGGCCGCCCCAGCGCCGACGGCCAGCGCAAAGGCCTGGCCGCCCCCCACCACCATGTTCGGCAGCGCGCTGCCGCCGGACGCCGACGGGCCGCGAGCGAGCGCGGGCGCACTGGAATCCACCACCCCGACCGTCACGATGCTGTCGTTGCTGCTTTGCCAGGTGACGCGCCGCTGGAGTGCCGCGCCGTGCGGATCGTGCAACTGCACGTGCAGCCACAACGTGTCGCGAATATGCAACGTGTCGCGGGTCTGGTCTCGCTGGATCGCGGCCGCAGTCACCCGCTCGAGCAGATGCAACTGCACCGCCGCGACGAATCCATCGACGCTGGCGGTGATCGTCGCGATGCCACTGTCATAGGCCTTCACCCAGCCCGTCGCGCTGACCGTAGCGAGCGCGGGATCGCTCGACGTCCAGGTCACTGGACGCCCGATCGGCACGCCGTTTCCGTCCTCGACGGTCACGTTCAGTGAGACACTATCGCCAATCAGCAGGCTGTCGACTGGAGAAGCCAGCGCGACCCGGGCCACCGCCACCTCTTTGGTGGCCGTCACCTTATCGCTACTGCAGCTTCCGACGATGGCCGCGCTGGCCAGGACTGCCAGGACGCCCGCTGCCCGTACCATCCGCGTCACATTCATACAGCCTCCCTCTTCGGCGGCTTCGCCGCATGAGCGTGAAGGCATCCGGCACCCACCGGTCAGCCCTCACTCGCGTCGCCGGGCCTGCTGAGGTCAGATCGTGCACCACACCGTGTTGCGCCTGCTGGAGCACCGGATGTCCGGCGATGTATCTGGATGGTAGATGGTTTTGCGTTTCCTTAAGTCAGGCATGCCAACCCAATTGCGTCATCGCAGGGCCGACGCTGGCGTCGTCCGCCCGGGCAGGCGCGGTCGGGAAGTTCACCACTTGCCTTGCGGGCCCGGCTGACTGGGCCGGCGGGCCGGCGCCTTCGGAACTCGCCCCGACGGATCGCGGCAGCGCAGCAGCAGACGAGGCCGCCGCAGGCGTGATGCCCGCGGCGGCCCCCAAGTGAATCGAGCGATCCGAACCGAGCCGAGGGCTCGGCGACCTTACGGAGCTGGCGGAGTGCCCATGCGTTTCTGCATCTGTTCCATGGTCTTCAGCGCGTCGTCCATCTGATCGGCCATCGAGCGCAGGTGGATGCGCAGTTGGTCCATGTCACGCTGCTGGTCCTTGTCGCGCACCATATCGCGATTCTGCTGCATGTCGCGCGCGCGCTCGGCCAGCGTGCGCAGCTGCACCGCCGCCTGGTCGGCGGCCTGGCAGGTCTGGAGCATCAACCGCTGCTGGTCGGTCTGTTGGCTCCGCTGTTGCTGCATCTGCTGCTGCATGTTCTGCGCCATCAGATGCGCGCGGTCCTGGAGCTTGGTCATACGCTGCACCATGTCCTGCATCTGGGTCATCTGTTGGTCCTGCAGGCGTTGCTGCTCTTGCTGCTGTTGCTGGCCGCCCCGTTGGGCCCCGGCGGTCGCCGCCATGACCAGGGCCGTCGCTACGCCCAGGACCAGTCCCTTACGATTTCGCATATCTCCCTCACTATTCGTGCCGCGGTTCGTGTCGCCGGGCAATCGGAGGCGGCAGCCCCGCTCGCCGCGCAGTGTGCTTTCGAATCGTACCCGGATCCGAAGAACCGAACTGTCGGCGTTTGCGACACGTCCTTGTCGGGAATTGACCGGACTTTCCGGGCGCGAACGATCGACGCCGCTACGAGGCCACGGCGGCTGCGGGCGCTTCGATCTCCACCATGACTTCGGCGCCATGCACCAGCGTGTTGTGCGCCGGGCAGCTGCGCGCCACGCGCTCCAGCATCGACGCGTACTGGTCGGGCAGCGCTTCGGGAAGCAGCACGCGTACGGTGTAGCGCGCGATGCGCCCCGGGTTCTGCGCGCTCACCTGATCGAGTTCCACCCGCATGCCCTGGTAGGGCAGCCCGCGGGCTTCGCAGAACTGCTGCACGTAGAGAGCCACGCAGGTTCCGAGCGACGCCCCGAGGAGTTCGAGGGGCATGGGACCGGCGTCCTCGCCGACGCCCGCCGGCTGGTCGACGATGAGGCGGTGCGAGCGGATCTGGGCGGCGAACTTGAGTCCGCCCTCGTGCGTGATCACCATCGGTCCCCGCCCCTGATGCCTGGCCATCGATTACGCTCCTGTATGAGTATATAACGAACTAGACATATAGTGATGTTAACGAGGCCGGCCGGCGTTCGCCAGCCCCGCCCACAGACGCGAAATCGTCCCCGGCGCAGGAGCGACGGCGGCGGACGGAGCGCGGATTGTTGGGAACTTGGGGGTGGGCGGGCGGCCGGGGGCGGCCAGGAGAGAGTGTCGCGCGGCTAGTTGTGGATGTTCGGCGGGCCGGATCGCGGAGAGTATCGGTTTCGCGGATCGCGGGCCACTTCCGGTTTGGTCCAATCGGCGGAATAGCTCCGATCGTCGATCCCGTTGGGCGCGCTCCGGATCCACGGCCACGAGGGATCCGGCACCCCATCGTTGACGGCCGCCGCGGCGCGCGCCATCAAGATCAGCGGATCCACCGGCGAGTACTTCAAATTGTCGATCGCGGCATAGCCCACCCGGAGTTCGCGCCGATAGGGCGCGGGCGCGGCTTCGACCCGCTGCCGGAGCACCGCTGACATCCGCCGCGCGAACGCTACCGCCCCTACGTGATCGGTCACGGGCGCGATGACGCCGATCTCCGCCGTCCCCAGGGGGCCGAGCACGTCGGACGTGCGCGCCGCGTTCACCATGCCACTCACCGTCTCGCGCTCGCGGAGCAGCGTGGCGTCCACGGAAAACACCAGGCAGGAGAGCGCCGCATGCATGCGCACCATGAGGGCGCCGAGTTCCCGGGCCCGCAAGCCGAGCACGCTGCCGGCCACCGCCGATGTGCTGGGCACCTCGGGCGCCCCATAGTCCTCGGCCGATGCCATCCGCCGCGTGCGCACGTGGCTCTCGATCCGCCGAGCCAGTTCGTCCAGCGGCGTGTCGCGCTCCAGCACTTCCTGGGGCACTGCCTGTGCGTCCGAGAACTCATCGGGGAGCCCCTCGCCGGCCGTCCCCAGCAGGAGCACCGGCACCTCGGGCGATAGCCCCACGTCATGGCGGAGCATCGTGCACGTCTCGAGGCCGGTCATGTCGGGCAGTTGCTGCTCCAGCAGCAGCACATCAGGGCGGGCACCGCGGGCCAGCGCCAGCGCCATTTTGCCGGTTGACACCCTGATCACCGCGAAGCCACGATCTTCCAACGCTTGGGCGAGGTCGCGGTCACGGTCCGTGGCCATTAGGATGACCGGAGGGGAGATTTGGGTAGGCATGTGCTAATACGCGTAGCAAGAGTCGCGCCTGACCATCGGCTCTAACACAGGGAGCGCCAATCGCGCTGGTTCTGGGCCTCGCGCGATAGGCCGGACCCCGGCCAAACGGCGGCGGGCTCGGCCCAGAAATTGCCAGATTTTGGTGGTGCGGCGGGCGGATGGCCTGCCCAACAGAACTGTGGCGTTTGTGACACGCCTGTTGCGAATTGTCTGCAATTGAGGACACATCCGTGCATGAGTTGCTGAGGGCGCTGCGCCGCACGCCGGACCGCGTGCTGCACACAAGACGACGCGGAGCCGCGCTGGCAAATATTCGCGCCCGCAACCAGCCATCCAGCGTTCTGGTCCTGTGCCACGGCAACATCTGCCGGAGCCCGTTTGCCGCCGCCGTGCTCGACCGCGAGCTGGCCGGGCAAGGCACCGCCGTCGTGTCGGCGGGCTTCATCGGGCCGGGACGCCCGTCGCCCCTCGAGGCACAGCTCGAAGCACAGCATCTGGGAGTGGATCTCTCTCTCCACCGCTCGCAACTCGTCACGGACCAACTCGTGCGTAACGCTGCCGTCGTCGTCACCATGGACGCGCAACAGGCGCGCGCCGTGGTCGAGACGTTCGGCAAGCCGCGCGCCGATGTCGTCCTCCTGGGCGACTTCGATCCGGAACCCGTGAGGACCCGCACGATCGCCGACCCGATCGACCAGCCCGCCGACGTCTACCGGCGCGTCTACGCGCGGATCGAGCGATGCGCCCAGGCCCTGGCCTCCGCCATCACGGAGACGCCGGCTCCGTCCGACCGGCCCTAGCGATCGACGACCTGTTGCGGCGGCGCAACATCTGGCCCGGCCCGACTTCCGGCGGATGGGCACATGCATTGCATGTCAGGTTAGCATGACGGGCCACCACTTCACCGTCGACGTCGAGGAGTATTTCCACGCCTCGGCGTTCGAATCGGTAATCGACCGGAACCACTGGGAGAATCTC
>DATLUQ010000032.1 GCA_035533015.1 Gemmatimonadaceae bacterium
GGCCGTCGGTGCGCTCGTCGGTCAGGCGATCGGCAAGAACCAGAAGAGCACGATCATCGGTGGCGCCGTCGGTGCCGTAGCGGGCGGGGCGCGCGCCGCAACCGTGGCCGACCGCGACGTGATCGTCGCGGCGGGAACCGCGATCACGCTCACGCTCACGCAATCGTTGACAATCTCCGCGAATTGAGACGCCCCAACGCCCGTTCGCGCTCACATGTATCAGGTCCAGGAGGAGTTCGATGATGCGTTCCCCTATGAGCCGCGTGGTCCACGCCCTGGCGCAGCACGCCCGGATGGCGAGAATCATCGCCGCGGTTGCCGTCGCCGGCTTATTCGTGGCGTCGTGTGACGTGCACGGCGTCAGCAGTCCCGGCAGTCTATCGGCGCTCGTGATCACGCCGAATCCGCAGGTGTTGGCGGTGAACGGCACGCAGCAGTTCACGGCGCTCGGCACGGACTTTTCCGGCGCTAACGTCTCGATCACGCCTACCTGGTCGGTCGTGGCCGGGGGCGGGACGATCAGCAGCGCGGGCCTGTTCACGGCCGGCACAACGCCAGGGACGTATACCAGCACCGTCAAAGCCACCAGCGGCAATATCTCGAGCACGGCAACGGTCACCGTGACCCTCGGTCCGCTGGCCAACATCGTCGTCACGCCAAATCCCGTCTCAATGGGCAGCGGCATCACGCAACAGTTCGTGGCCGTGGGCACGGACGTTGCGGGGAACATTGTGCAGTTCATCCCCGCATGGTCCGTCGTGGCCGGTGGCGGTACGCTGAACGGCAACGGCATATTCACCGCGGGCACGGTGGTCGGGACGTTCGCCAATACGATTCAAGCCCGCAGTGGCGGCATCACGGGGACCGCGACGGTCACCGTGACCGCCGGGGCGCTCGCGACGATCGCGGTCACGCCCAGCCCGGCAACGCTCGCCACCAGTACCACGCAGCAGTTCACGGCGGTCGGAAGAGACGTCGGCGGCAACGTGGTCGCGATCACGCCGACCTGGTCGGTCGTCGCGGGTGGCGGCACGATCGACGGCGCGACGGGCCTCTTTACGGCGGGTACCACGACCGGTACGTACACCAATTCGGTTCGTGCCAGCATTGGAGGCGTGGCGGGCTTCGCCACGGTCACGGTCGTCGCCACCGGGCCGCTGGTCTCCATCACGGTGACGCCGACTCCGGTGTCCGTACAGGCCAATGGCACGCAGCAGTTCATCGCGGTCGGAACGGATGCAAGCGGCAACGTCTTCCTGATCACGCCCGTATGGTCAGTCGTGAATAGTGGGGGCAGCATCAACCCGAACACCGGAGTCTTCACCGCGGGCGCGACGGCCGGGACTTTCAACAACACGGTCAAAGCAACCAGCGGCTCGGTCTCGGGGTTCGCGACCGTCACCGTGAGCGCGCTCGCGCCGACGCTGACGACCGTCGCTGTGACGCCGAATCCGGTCTCCGTACTGGTTAGTACCACCCAGCAGTTCACGGCAATCGGTCGGGACGGAGGTGCCAACATCCTTCCGATCGCGCCGGTCTGGTCGGTCGTGAGCGGAGGCGGCACCATCGATGCCAACACGGGTCTCTTCACCGCGGGTGCGGTGACCGGGACATATACCAACACCGTCATGGCCACGAGTGGGGCGATTTCCGGTACGGCCACCGTGACGGTGACATCGGCGGCACCGCCGCCGCCGCTCGTGAATCTCGGAACGGCAGCCCCCAACGGGATCATGGCCGGCACGGCCGTCACGTGCATCATCGGCGGCATCATCAATGCCAACGTGAGCATCAGTCCAGGCAATACAGTCACCGGCTTCCCACCGTGCGTCATCACCGGTGTCCAGCATCTGGGCGATGCAGTCGCGGCGCAGGGCCAGATCGACCTCACCGC
Source organism: Gemmatimonadaceae bacterium (assembly GCA_035533015.1). Taxonomy (NCBI): domain Bacteria; kingdom Pseudomonadati; phylum Gemmatimonadota; class Gemmatimonadia; order Gemmatimonadales; family Gemmatimonadaceae; species Gemmatimonadaceae bacterium. Next base: position 1,895 of record DATLUQ010000032.1, read on the forward strand.
CGCCTACAACGAGCTGGCCGGGCTCCCGTGCCCGGCGGCGAACGCCATCGTGGCCGATCTCGGCGGAACCACCAAACCGGCCGGCGTCTACTGCACGGCGAGCGGCATTGGCGTGACGGGCACGCTGACGTTGGACGGAGGGGGAGATCCGAACGCGACGTTCGTCTTCCAGGCCGGCTCGTCGCTCACCACGGCCGGGAACGTGGTCCTGATCAATGGGGCGCAGGCCAAGAACGTGTACTGGCAGGTCGGATCGTCGGCCACGCTCGGCACGGCCTCGCAGTGGCAGGGGAACATCCTCGCCCTCACCAGCATCACGCTGGTGGACAACGCGACCATGTTGGGCCGCGCGCTGGCCCGGAACGGGGCGGTAACGCTGGGCGCCAACAACGTCATCACACTGCCATAGCGCAGGCGAGCGCTGGAGCCGGACAACCGTCCGGCTTCAGCCCCGCACTGGCCACGAAGTCTTCAAGGAGAGGCACATGTCGATCAGAGCATTCACGGTTGGACTCGCGGCGCTGGTGTGGGCCGTGCCGGCCGTTGCGCAAGAGCGGGGGACGATGGAGTTCGGCGCGTTTGCCAGCGCCGCGTCGTTCGACAACAAGCTCAGCCTTACATCGGGATACGGAGGAGGCGGACGGGTCGGGATGTACCTCGCCCCGCGTTGGTCCATCGAGTTCGAAGACGCCGAGATGCGGGCCAGCCGCCCGAACGGCCTGAAGGCGGTCAACGTGGGATTGCTGTCCGGCCGCCTGGTGGCGGTGCCCATCAAGAGCGGGGCGGTGTCGTTCCTCCTCGGCGCCGGTGCCGGGGTGTCCACCGAGACGAACTTCCTTCACAGCTATGGCGTGGACGCACTGGCGGGGATGAAGGTCGCCCTCAGCCCCAGTGCCGCGCTGCGGATCGACGGTGTGTGGGACTGGCTGGCGAATGAAAACTGGAAGTCATACCTGAGTGTGCGCGTGGGCCTCAGCCTGTACCGGTGGCCCTCCCACGAAGTCCGCACCGTGACCGTGACGACGCCAGCGCCGCCGGCGATGATGATGGAGCATGAGGATTCGGTGAGCGCAGCGGAGACCAAGCGTCTCCGCGATCGCGATGCCGCACTGCAGGCCCTGCGCGATTCGCTCGCCAATGCCCCGGTGAGCCAGCCGGCGGTCACGTCCGCCGCGACCATGGCGACGATGCAGGCCGTGATCCATTTCGCATTTGACAAGTCAGTGCTCAGCGATTCTGCCAAGGCGATTCTCGACGAGAAGGTCGAGGTGTTCCGGGCCAACCCGAGCATGACGATCGTGATCGGGGGCTATACCGACGTGGTCGGCACCGACGCCTACAACATGGCGCTCGGCGAGCGGCGCGCGCAGGCCGCGAAGGAATACATCGTGGCCCACGGCATCGACGCGAACCGCATCATCGTTGAATCGAAGGGCGAACGTGACCAGATCCCGAATTCTGCTGGCGTTGCTGGTCGGGCGCCGAACCGCCGGGCCGTGTTCCACCTGTTGATCGCGCCCGACGTGGTGAAGGATTAGTAGTAGCGACAGCTGGCCGGCCGTCAATCGGCCCAGCGCGGACGATCGCGCAGGAGCCGGTTGCCGAGCCGGGATCACGGGCGGTATCAGTCCCACCGCAGAACGCCGCGGCCGTACACAACGTGCCCGCCCGACAAAGTGGTCATCGCCGTCTCCGGACGGCAGGAGATTGCGAAATGCTCATGACGCTCGCCGCTGTGCTGATCGTGCTGTGGTTGCTCGGCATGGTCACCTCGTATACGATGGGCGGTTTGATTCACATCCTGCTCGTCATCGCCGTCATCGTGATCCTGGTGCGTGTGATCCAGGGTCGGAAAGTCCTGTAAGTCGCCCCCGGAGGTGCGGAAATGAGTGGAATCAAAACGATGGCCGCGGTGGTGTTGGTGGCGGGTGTGTTCGCGCTCACGTATGGCGGGTTTACATACACGAGAAGCACACACCACGCGCAGTTCGGCCCGTTCGCGATGATGATGCAGGACCGGCAGACGGTGGCGATTCCGATCTGGGCCGGCATCGCCGCCGTGCTCGTGGGCGGTGTGCTGCTCCTGATCCCGACGCGCGCCACGTGATGCCGTTCCGACGGCGTGTGATGGCCCCGTGGACCGCTCGGCCCTTCCGTTCGCGACGACCAAGGGTGGATATTCGACGGCGTAGCGCCTAGTTGCGGCCGCCACGGTCAACGAGTGATCCGACCGGGCCGCGCACGTGCGCCAGGAGTGGACGATGGGTCGGGACAGAAGAACGCGGCGCGCGGGAATGGTGTGGGCCGTGCTGGCCGTCGCGCCGATCGGCATTGCGGTGGCGCAACAGGCCCCGGTGACGTCAAGTCATGCCTGCGACGGCGACACCGTCACGGCCATCGAGATCCGCTCGTTCCCGCCCGGATTCAAGAATCTGGCAGGCCGCTGGCGCACGGCGGCCGATGTGGTGGGGCTTCACCACACGCTGACGCGCGCGCGCGTCGTGATGGCGTATCTCCAACTCGCTGTAGGCCAGCCGTGCTCCGAACGCGACCGGAGCGAGTCGGAGCGCCTCCTCCGCCTCCAACCGTACCTCGCCTCGGCCTCGGTGGTCACCATTCCAGACGGGCCGGGCCGCGTGCGCGTCTTGGTGGAAACCGCGGACGAAGTGCCGGTCATCGTCGGCGCCCGGTTTCGCGGACTGGCGCCCATCCGGCTCACGCTCGGCAGCGAGAATGTGTCTGGTGAAGCGCTCACGGTGGCGGTGAGCGCGGAGCGTGGACTCGCGTACCGTTCCGGCGCCGGCGTGGCCGTGATCGAGTACGGGGCCTTCGGGCGACCGTATACACTCGCGGCCAGTGCTCAACGCTACCCACTCGGAGGGGAGTGGTCCCTCAAGTTCGCCCATCCGTTCCTCACCGATCTGGAACGGAACGCCTTCCATGTCGGCGCCCAGGGGTCTCGCGCGTACTATCCCGTGATCCGACCGGACGGCCAAGACCTCGCCCTCTCGGTCCGACGGTCGACGTACGATGTGGGCGCCGTGACGCGTGTGGGACACGGACGCGTGGTGGGCGTGGTGGGCGCCGCGCTGATCGGCGAAGACGTCCGCACGGCTCCGGGGCCGGTGATCATCTCCGACTCCGGACTCATCGACGTGCCCACGGACTCGGCGCTTGGCGGGCGCTTTCCCGCGTATCGCGTGATGCGGATGACGGCGATCGGCGGACTGCGAGCCCTCCGGTTCGTGACCGTCACCGGGTTCGACGCCCTCACTGCTGCGCAGGACGTCGGAACGGGGGTCCAGTTCGGCGCGATGGCCGGCCCGAGCATGTTCTCGTCGACGCTCAAGCGCGACCTCTTCCTGTCCGCTGACGCATACGGCGGCATTGGGGATTCGCGCTCGTTTCTCGAGCTCCGATTCACCGGCGAGGGGCGCGCCGACCGCACGACGCACCGCTGGGACGGCATGGTGGGCAACGGTCGCCTGGCCTGGTACGCCAAGCCGGACGCGCTGTACACGCAGGTGGCGAGCTTGGAATTTTCTGGCATCCAGCGTCTCGCGTATCCGTTCCAGCTCACCTTCCAGGATCACGACGGCGGACTGCGCGGCTATCCCAACGCCGCCTTCGCCGGCGGGAGGCGGGCCGTGATGCGACTGGAGGAGCGCCGGCTGCTGCCATCCGTGAGCACACGGGCCGACCTGGCGGTCGGCGCATTCGTGGACGCGGGCAAACTGTGGGCCGGCGACGTACCCTATGGCGTCACCACCAGTGTCCGGACCGCGGTCGGGATATCGTTGCTTGGCGCGTTCCCTTCGGGGGGCAAGCGCACGTATCGCATCGATATCGCGGTGCCGCTCGATCGCCCGCCAGGGGGCGCACGATGGGAGCTGCGCTTCAGTTCGGCCGACCGCACGCAAATGCTGTGGCAGGAGCCCGCGGACATCGTGCGGGCCAGGGCCGGCGCGGTGCCAGCGAACCTCCTGAGTTGGTCGGCGCGGTGATGCGCCCCAGGGTCCGCGCCGCACTCGTATTGGTGCTCGCGACCGCGGGCTGCCGAGGGGGCTCCGCGCCGCCTCCGGCCACGGACGTGGCCGCGCGTGAGCCACCTCCGCCGATCATTCCGCCCTCGCGGTTCGACGTGCCACTCACGTACGATATCACAAAAGTGCTTGGCAAGGTCGAGGGGGCGGTGCCGACCCAGTTCGGGTCGCTGGACAGCGTGCACCAGGTGGGGAACGACGCCAGCCGGCACTATGCCTTCGAGGCGAAGCGGGGGCCGTTCACCGTGTTCGGCATCGACTCCGAGTTCCATCTGCGAGCCACGCTGGCCTACGAGGCGCGCGGGTACTACAAGCTGGGCTTCGCGCCAACGGTGAGCGTGGGCTGCGGCACATCCACCAACCATCCGCCCAGGCTGATAGTGGAACTGGCAACGCAGCTCACGCTCTCCGCCGATTGGCATCTCGTCTCGCACGTGCGGTTGGTTCGCTTGAGCCCAGCGTCGAAGCGTAGCCGCGATCGCTGCGAGGTGCGGGTGCTGCACTATGACGTTACCGGCCGAATCATCGACGCAGCTCGTGGGGCGCTGGTCGACCGGCTGCCGGCCATCGACAGCACGATCGACGCCGTCGACCTGACTGGCCAGGCGAACGGGTGGTGGGCCTCGCTCAATCGGCCCATTCGGGTGGCGGATGGCGTCTGGCTGCTGTTGGGTCCAATGCGGCTCCGCGTGGGACAGGTGCGCGGCAGCGGGCACTCGCTCATCGTGGACGTCGGTCTCGACGCGCGTCCGCAGATCGTGACGGCCGATGAAGAGCCCATCGTGGTGGTGCCGCCGCTTCCGTCGCTGGCCGCCGACACAACGGCGAACGGATTCCACATCCTCTTGCAGGGCGTGGTGGACTACGCCGCGGCGTCGGACGCCATCACCTCCGCCGTGCGAGGGGCCGTGGTGACCGAGCAAGGACACACGGTGCGCGTGGACTCCGTGATCGTCATGCCGGAATCGGGGGGCCGGCTCGCGCTGTCCGTGGCGTTCCACGGCGACGCGCAGGGCACGCTTCGCCTGGTGGGGATTCCGCGGCACGACGTCGCGAGACAGGGCATCTCGATGCCCGACCTCGACTATGATCTGCACACCGACAGTCCGCTGATCAACGTGTATTCGTGGCTGGCGTCCCCAGCGCTGCGGTTGTTGTTGCGCGAGAAAGCCATTCTGCCCGTGGCGCCGGCGCTCGAACGGGGGCGGGCGCTACTGCTCGACGCGCTGAATCGGAAGGTCGGGGACGCGATGACGCTCACGGCCCGAATCGACTCGGTGGCGGCGCGCGGCGTGTACGTCACCCGGCGCGGTTTGGTATTGCGGGCCGAAGCGATCGGACACGCGACGGCCGCCGTGAAGGAGCGCTGACGACGCGTGTCGGGGTTTCCCGTGCCCTCGCTCGCTCCGACGGCCGGCCGGGGTTATGATTGGGGACCCCTCGCCTCGCAGGTTCCACCCTTGTTATGAGGGAAATGGAGCAAGAACTTCTCCGTCGACTTCAGCCGGCTCTGGTCGGGCGCTACACGTTCGAGCGGGAGCTCGGGCGCGGGGGCACCGCGGTGGTGTTCCTGGCCCACGACGTCAAGCACGACCGGAAGGTTGCGCTCAAGGTGCTCCTGCCGCAGGTTGCGCAGGCGATCGGCGCCGAGCGGTTCCAGCGGGAGATCACCATCGCCGCCCGGTTGATGCACCCGCACATCCTGCCGCTCCACGATTCCGGGGAGGCCGACGGCCTGTTGTACTATGTGATGCCGTTCGTCCAGGGCGAGTCTCTCCGGGACCGCTTGGGGCGAGAGCATCAGCTTCCCATGAACGACGCGATCCGGATCGGCGTCGAGGTTGCGAGCGCACTCGCGAAGGCGCACAGCGAGGGTGTGGTGCACCGCGATATCAAGCCGGAGAACATCCTACTCCAGGGCGGCTACGCCATCGTTGCCGATTTTGGAATCGCGCGGGCCAAGAGCGCCACCGCAGAACACTCGATCACGCAGACGGGGCTCGCCGTCGGCACGCCGACTTACATGAGCCCCGAGCAAGCCGTTGGCGCGCAGGACGTGGACGGGCGGAGCGACATCTACAGCCTGGGCTGCGTGGTGTACGAGATGCTGGC
>DATLUQ010000033.1 GCA_035533015.1 Gemmatimonadaceae bacterium
GACCCGGTAGCTCAGCTGGTAGAGCAACGGACTTTTAATCCGTAGGTCGCGGGTTCGAGACCCGCCCGGGTCACTCGTCGTATCGCGCCTGCGTCCTCAGAGACCCGGCGACACGCGGCTCCAGTTGGCCACGAAAGCAAAACGATCGCCGCGAACCATGCTGTGGCGATACTCCACCGGACGCTCGCCCGAGAACGCTACCCGCTCCACGACCAGCGTGGCTTCACCGCGGGGCAGCGCCAGCAGCTTGCGCACCGATACTGGTGGAAGCGCCGCCCGGATCCGCTCCGTCCCACCGGTGATGCGGACGTTGGCCTCGCTGGCCAGCAGCTCATAGAGCGACCCGCGACCGAGGTCTGCCCGCAGGAGCGGCCTCCCGGCATCGCCGACGATCCACGAATCATCGAGGGCGAGCGGCTCGTCGTCCGCAAACCGAAGCCGCTGGATGTGCACGAGCTTCGTCTCGGGGGCGACGCCCAGGCGTGCGGCGGCTTCCCCGTCGCACTCCAACGCCCGGTGTCGCACGATCGAGTGCTCGGCCATCCCGCGCTGGCTGATGGACGCCGCAAGGCTGTAGAAGGGCGCGATGGACTGCTCGAGTTGGGCGGCGCGCGGCAGCTTGCTGCCGCGGCCGCGTTCCCTCTGGACCAGCCCGGCCGTCTGCAACCGCCCGATCGCCGCGCGCGCCGTGTGCCTGCTCACGCCGTAGCTGCGGACCAGCTCGGCATCGGTCGGAAAGCGATCCTCGAATTCACCCGCGGCGATGCGGGCACGCAGCTGCGATTCCAGCTGCGCCCACAATGGCATCGGGCTCTCTCGGTTCAGCGCTTCCACGGTCGGCACGATCAGCGGATGAACAGCAGCGACCCCAGCGTCATCACGAGAACGAGAAACGTGACGCTGGCATACAACCTGTCGTGCTCCTCGACGGCGAACAGCACCATCGCGGTGAACACGCGGAGGATGGGCGTGAACACGAGAACGAGGATGCCGAGCTCGAGCCACGCGAACCCCTGGAGGGTCGCGATCCCGTGGCGCAACGCGCCCACGTTGAGGTCGAATGTCTGCGTCTCCATGCCATGTCGGGTCAGCCCGCCGTGCGCGAACGAGACGACGAGGCCGACCAGGAGGATGACCACGCTGGCCACCACGCCGATCCGCAGCACCCAACTCGACACGTCCTCGATCGCGATCCGATCTTCGTGGCGGACCGGACCCGCCGAACCGTCGTTCGTCTCCTGGACCGTCATCAGAGCCCCCCGAGGCCGCGAAGCAACATCTGTCCGCCGATCAGGGCGAGCGCGGCGGCGAACACCTGGCGGATGTGGTTGTTGGACATCCGCTCCATCATCTTGGTCCCCGCGAATGCCCCGACGAGCACCCCGGTAGCCACCGGGGCGACGACGAACGGAAGCACCAGCCCCCGGTTGAGATAGACGCCGGACGCCGCGGCCGCCGTCACGCCGATCATGAAGTTGCTGGTCGCGGTGGACACCTTCGACGGCACCTTCATCGCGATCTCGTGGGCGAGGACCTTGACGACGCCGGCGCCGATGCCGAGCAGCCCGGAGATGATGCCGGCCAGGAACATGTAGCCCGAGGCCAGCGGAATGCCCGTGACGTGGTACGTCACCTCGCGATTGAGCCGTTTGTCGAAATACGAGCCATCGAGGCGCAAGCGGCGGGCCATCGCATCGTCGACGACGCCCTCGGGCAGTTCTTCGCCGAACTTGCGGAAGATGGGGATGAGCGAGGTCAGCAGGGTGACGCCGAACAGGATGGAGAGCCAGTTGGTGGGGAGGTGGGGCGCGAGGAGCGCGGCGCCGATGATCGCCCCGAGCGCCGTGAACACCTCCAGGAACATGGCGATGCGGATGTTGGTGATGCGGTCCCGGACGTAGACGGCGCCGGCGCCGCTGGAGGTCGCGATCACCGAGACGATGCTCGCGCCGATCGCGTAGCGGATGTCCATCCCCAGGAACACCGTGAGGACGGGGACGATGATGACGCCGCCGCCGATGCCGGCGATCGAGCCGAGGACACCGCCGGCAATGGACGCCCCGAACACTTCCGCGAGAAACGTGAACGCCGACATCTCTCCACTCATGATGGGCATAGCCTCCGGTGCAGCGGATGGTGGAAGTCGCGCGCGCGCGGGAAGCAGGGCGGCGCGGACCGGGCATGATGCTCATAATGTCCGTACATACGGACTATGATACATCATGTCCCCATCGCGTGCAACCCCAGGCCCCTCCCCACCAATGCGAAACGCCCCGCATCACAGCGTGATGCGGGGCGTTTCCCTGCTACCTGACATCGTCCCGCTTACGCGTTCCGATCGAGACACCCGTTGAAGTTCGGGTTGCTCTTGTCGGCGTCCGGCACCGGGAAGTTCACGTCCGTGCCGTAGTTGCCACCTTTGAAGAACACGCCGGTCGGGAACACGTTGTCCTGCGTTCGCCCGTACTGCCGGATGAGGCGCCGCATATCGCCCAACCGGACGCCGCGCCCGAACTGCCAGAACGCCTTCTCCCGGAAGTACAGGCTGACGGCATCGGACAACGTGGTCGGCGTCGTGGCAATCGCCGCCATCGCCGGCACCTTGAGGACGCCCAGCGTCTGCGGGCCGGCACGGAGCGCGTTGAGAATGGTCACCATCCCCGCGTAGTCGTTGGTCTGCAGCTTCGCTTCGGCCTCGACCAGGCGGGCGTCGATGCCCGACACGATCACGTTCGGGTCGTCCCTGCCCCAGAGCGCCTGGCCCACGTAGGCGGTGTTGCCGTCGAACGACTTGTTCGCAAAGTTGGTCGTCCCACCCGTGACCGGCACGCGCGGATCGGCGGCCGACGCGAATGGGATGGCGTTCTTGATCTGGTTCACCGCCCCGTTCACGATATCGAAGCTGTCGCCCACCGTGTACCGCTTGACGTTGGTGGTCATGATCCAGATGTCGTTGTCCTGACTGGTCTGGGCGTACGTCATCGTGTACTGAAAGCTGGTCGTGACGGCTGATACGGCCGCTGCGGCCTGGGCGAACTGGCCCATGTCCACGAGCACCCGTGCCTTGCCGACGGCTGCCGCGTTGTGCACCTGTACGCTCAGCGCATCGGTGCCCGTGCTGGCCGCGGTGGCACTGTCAAAGTGCGCCGCCGCGACGGCGAACACGGCCTGGTCGGTGAGCGGCTGCGTGTAGTTGGGGCTGCCATTCTCGGTGTAGCCCAGGGCGATGCCGTTGCAGAAGAACTCGCCCAACTGCATCTCGGTGTATCCGAGCAGGAAGTACATCTGGCCCGCTTCGGCCGGCGCCGTCGGCACGTTCGCCTTGAGGCTCTGGAGGGCATTCTGGATGTAGCCGCGGGCTTGCTGCATGGCGGTGTACGCGGGCGCGAGCACTTGGTCATTGGTCTGCACGATGCGCTGGTCCCACGAATTGCGCTGCGAGAACGTGTCTCCCGACTTGTATTCGTCGGTGAACAACGAGGTCTCGAGCACCATGTTCTCCTGGTTGTTGTTGCCGCCGCCGGCGGTCCATGCCTGGAAGCGGCCGATGGCGCCGGTGCGCAGCGCTTCGGCACCGGTGGCCCCGACCACGCTCGCCGGACTGATGACCCCCGGTTGCTGCGGCTCCAGCAACTGTTTGTTGACATCGCAGCCCGCCGTCAACATGAGCCCGACGCCGACCGCTGCGGCGATCGTCCATCGAGCGCGATCCATATGGCTATTCATAAGAGTATCGTCCTCGAGGGTTCTAGTAATGGAGATTCAAGCGGACAACGTAGTACGTCGGGGGCGCGATCGTGGAGAACGTGTTCTGGATATCGCCCGTGCTGTAGTTCGCTTCGGGATCGATCCCCGTGTACGCCGTCCACACGTGCAGGTTGCGGGCCGAGAACACGAGGTTCGCGCCCTCCGCGCCGCGCAGCACGCGCGTGAGGCGCGTGGGCAGATTCCAGACCACCGAAACCTCGCGCAGCCGCCAGAACTGCCCGTTCTCCAGGTATCCCACGCTCGTGGACGTCTTGGCGTAGCGCAGGGCCACCAGCCGAGCCTGATCCCACAACGGCGCGTGGAGATTGCTCTCGGTATAGCACGTGTTCGTCTGCTGGCAATAGAACGAGCCCGTGGCGTTGGGCAGACTGTAGCCACCCTTGTAGTCGAGCAGGATGTTGATGCGGAAGGCGCGATCGAGTACGTCGAAGCCGTTCTGCACCGACACCAGGTCCCTGGGAGTCGCGGAAGACCCCATGTAGGTGAAGGCCGGGTTGACCGTGACCTCGTTGGCCGTGATGTAGCCGTCGTGGTTCGAGTCGGCATACGTATACGTGTGATAGAAGAACGCGTTGATCGGCAGGCCGACCGAGTCACGCGTCGTGCCCGTGCCGATGGTCGGGTACGGCTTGCCCGTGCCCGGATTCGTGCCCAACGACACGACCTTGTTGGTGTTGTGCGATGCGTTGATCGTCAGGTCCCAGCCGAACTGACGTATGTCGATCAGTTGCGTATTGAGCGTCGCTTCGACGCCGGCGTTCTTCACCGACGCGATGTTGGCGAGCACGCTCGTGTTCGACGGCGCCGCGTTGGGCGCGATGGGCAGCTGGATGAGCGCGTTCTTCGTCTGTTTGCTGTAGTAGGTGAGTTCGAGGTTCACGCGGCTGTGGAGCAGCTGCGTGTCGAAGCCGCCCTCGAATTCCGCCGACGTTTCGGGCTTGAGGTTCGGGTTGCCCAGCGCGTCGGCTCTGAGGCCCGGAGTATCCGTTCCGTTCACGTTCACCGTGGACGGCACATACGTCTGCAACGAAGAGGTCGCGCCCGGCTGCACGCCCGCCGCGCCGTACGCCATGCGCAGGCGGAACTGGTCCAGCCACGAGTAGCGCGGGAAGAACGACTCGTCCGACATGAGCCACGACAACTGCGTCGTGGGGTAGTACACGCGCTGGAAGTTCGTGCCGAACGCGCTGTTCTGGTCGGTGCGCACTCCGGCGGTGAGGAACAGTTTGTCGCGAATGGCCGCCTCTTCCTGCACGTAGAGGCCAAGCGTCTTCACCGCCGTCGGCAGGAAGTTGCTGGCGCTGAGGACGGCCGCCGAGCCCACCGTCTGCCCGCCCGGTGCCAATTGAGAGCCGCTGGCCGTCGAGCCGTCGTTCTCGGCGTTGATGTAGTCGGCGCCGAGCGTCGTCTTGAGGTTGGCCCACGACCGCGCCTGCCAGGTCGAGGTGCTCACCAATTTGGCCGAGAAGTCGCGGTTGTTGTTGTGCGCGTCCGTGATGCTGCCCAACCGCGTCGTGCCCGAGTTCGGGCACGTGCTGAACGCGCAGAACGTGAGATTGTCGCGGATGGCGAGATCGATGCCCACGGTGCCGGCGTTCTCCATCCACGGGAACGGCCGCCAGTTGGCGTTCGTGCTCGCGGTAAGGCGCTGGATGCCGGTCTGCACGAGCCGTTGGAAGATGTCCCCCGGAGTGAAGAACCCGTAGCCCATTTTGTTCTCGCCCAGACTGCCGGTGGCGTTGTAGCCGAGGCCGCTGTGCGTGAACCCCGGGTTCTGCCACGCGTTGTAGAGGAAGCTGAAGCTGTTGTTGTCCACTTGCGGCAGGCGCTGGTCGGTCTTGGCGATGCCCGTATTCACCGAGAGATCGAGCGTCGGGCTGAGCGCCGCGGTGAGGTTGGCGCGCACGTTCTCCTGCTGGTACGCCTCGGGATGCAGCCACGTGTCCAGAATGGACGTACCCTGCGCATTGAAGCGATCGATCGAGAACTGCGGCATCTTGACCGGGCCGATCTCATTCTCGAGGGACCCGCTCACGAAGTACCGGATCTGGTTCGTCCCGCCACTGATCTGCACCCCGTACTGACTGCGGTTGCCGTTCTGGATCGGGGTCAGGCCCGGGGTATTGAGCAGGTTGAGCGACGTCGTGCTGTCCACGACGCACGTCCCCGCGGGCAGATTCGTCTGCATCAGGCAGCGGATCGGCGTGGTGGAGGTGGACGTCGGGTTGTGGCCCCATAGCGCGTACTGCACGGGGTAGTGGTTGAGGTCGCGCACCGAGCCCTGCTCCGCCGACCACGTCCACTTGGCTGGCCCGGCTCGGCCCTTCTTGGTGGTGATCACGATGACGCCGTTGGCGGCATCGGTGCCGTACAGCGTGGCCGCCGAGGGACCCTTCACGATCTCCACGTCCTCGATCTCGTCGGGACTGAGCGTATTGAGGAAGCTCTCCGCGGTGCCACCCGTCGAGACGCCGATGGCGCTGGACGTGATCCGGATGCCGTCCACGATGTAGATCGGGTCGTTGTCCAGCGACAGGGAGTTGAGGCCTCGGATGCGCACGACCGGCGCCGAGCCCGTCATGTTGCCGGGCAGCACGATCACGCCGGGCGCCTTGGCCACCATCAGATCGGTCATGTCGGTGATCGCGGAGGTCTGCACGCGATTGGAGACGTCGCCGAGCGTCGAGATGGCGTTGCCGAGCTCCACCTTGCGCTGCTCACCGGTGGCCGTCGTCACCATGTCCTGGAGCTTCACGATCGTGGGCGCGAGCGCGAAGTTCAACGTCGCCGTCTGGCCGGCGACGACCGTCACCGTCAGCTTCCGGGCCTCGAAGCCCACGCGCAGCACCCGCACGTCGTGCACACCGGCGGCCACGTCGTTGAGCGTGTAGCGCCCGTCCTGCCCGGTCGTGACGGACGACGGACTGCCCACGACCATCACGTGGGCGTCGCTGATCGGGGCGTTGCTGGTCTGGTCCACCACACGCCCGGTGATCGTGCCCTGCGCCGATGCCGCCGAAGCCCCGCCTATCATCAGGAAGAGCGCCGCGGTGGCACTTGTCGCCAACAGTCTCCAGCGTCCCAATCGCATCGTTCGCCTCCGGTGTTCGCCGCCTTGCGGGCGACGAGTGCCCATGGCCGGCGCGGCAGGGAACCGCGCGCGGGTCGTGCAACGCCAGTCAGACGCGACGCGGCGAGCGCCGCGGGGCGTTCTGTAAACTCGTATGTTTGTCTGTTCGGGATCGAGTGCGACTACGACAGCGGGGGGTGCAGCGAGGACTCGTACATACCAGCATGCGCGCGCGGCGACCGCGCGCCCAAGGGGTCAATGCGGGCGGCCCGGGGAGGGCCGCGGCGCCGGCTCGTCACGAGCGGCGTCACCATCACCAACCGTGCTACGAGGCGTGAAAGTCACATGAATACAAACAAAGCACAAGAAACCGATTGGGGAATTTTCATATTGGCGCCAATTAAATTGACTCCAATGTGAATTCGTCCGCTAATCGAAGATCTGCAGCTGGCGAATCGGGAGGAACGACCGCCGATGATGGACCGTGGCCCCGTGCCCCCACAGACCGTCCAGATGCGCCGGTGTCCCGTAGCCCACGTTGCGCTCCCACTCGTAGCCCGGGTAACGGCGCGCCAGGGCACGCATCAGCCGGTCGCGGGTCACCTTGGCCACGATCGACGCGCACGCCACGCTGTAGCACCGCCCGTCGCCCCCCACCACCGCCGTGTGTTTCACCCCCAACGTCCGGATGGGATTGCCGTCCACGATCACGTGGTCGGGCCGCACGGCCAGACGCCAGAGCGCCCGCCGCATGGCCAGCACGCTGGCCTTGTAGATGTTGAGTTCGTCGATCTCGCGCACGCTGGCCGCGCCGAGCGACAGGGCGAGGGCGCGGGCGCGAATCTTGAGCGCCAAGCCCTCCCGCGCGCGCGCCGTGAGCTGCTTGGAGTCGTTCACGCCGGCAATCGCCCGCATGCCGGGCGGCATGACCACGGCGCATGCGACAACGGGGCCCGCCAGGGGGCCCCGTCCCACTTCATCCACGCCGGCCAGCAACGGACCGACGGTCTGCCGCAGTTCGCGCTCGAGCGTGCTCCACCGGTGACGGCGGGCGCCCGGCGCCATCACCTACTCGCGCTCGGCGGAATCCGACGAGGGAACCTGGACGCGCGCCTTACGCTCCTTGATGCGCGTGGCCTTGCCGGTGAGATGGCGCAGATAGTAGAGCTTGGCGCGACGCACGCGCCCGCGACGTACAACCACCAGATCGCCGATCATCGGGCTGTGCACGGGGAAGATGCGCTCCACGCCCACACCGTTCGAGATCTTGCGCACGGTGAACGTCTCACTGACACCAGACCCGCGGCGCGCGATGCAGACGCCTTCGAACGCCTGGATCCGCTCCTTGTCGCCTTCCTTCACGCGCACGTTCACGCGCAGCGTGTCGCCCGGTCGAAACGCCGGCATGTCGGCGCGGATCCATTCCTTCTGGGTCTCGATGAACGCGTGCATATGTCGCTCCGGGCTAAGGGCCCGTGAAATATCAGGTTATCTGGTGGAGAAAGGGCAAGTTAATGGGGCTGCGGACGCCCCGCTAGTCCGCGCCCCCGGCCGGATCACGCCCACGCGTCAACCGCTCCCCCTCCACCCGCCGCCACTCGGCGATCTTCTTATGGTCCCCGGACAGCAGCACCTCGGGCACCGCGTACCCCCGGTACTCGGGCGGCCGCGTGTAGCTCGGCGCGCTCAGCCCCGAATCGCCGTGGAACGAATCCGTGCGAGCGCTCTCCAGATCGGACATCGCCCCGGGCAGCAGCCGCACCGTCGCGTCCACGATGGCCAGCGCCGCAGGTTCCCCACCGCTCAGCACGAACGCTCCCAGCGACAACTCCTCGGTGGCCAGGTGGTCGGCCACCCGCTGGTCCACATCCTTATAGTGGCCGCACAGAATGGTCAGTTCGCTTCCCGCAGCGAACCGGGCGGCATCGGCCTGGACGAACGGCCGCCCGCGCGCCGACACGAGCACGATGGGATCCCGGGCGCCCAGCGCCTCCACCGCCTCGAAAAACGGCTCGGGCTTCATCACCATCCCCGCACCGCCCCCATATGGATAGTCGTCCACCGTACGGTGGCGGTCGTGCGTGTAGTCGCGCAGGTCCACCACATGGTACGCCACGCCCCCCGCCGCCTCGGCTCGTGACGGAATGCTCAGCGAGAGCGGGCCGGCGAAGAAGTCGGGAAAGATGGTGATCAGGTTGATGCGCAGCATCAGTCGAGGAGCCCGGCGGGTGGGTCGATGGTGATCACACGCGCCACGCGGTCCACCCCGGTCACCACCCGCTCGTCGAACGGCACGAGCACGGTGCCCCGGTCGCGGGCGACGTCGATGGCGAACCCCTGCGGCAGTTCGTACACCTCCCGCACCTGACCAACGGCCTCGCCCGAGACGAGCACCACTCGCATGCCGAGGAGGTCGTGGACGTAGACCTCGTGTTCATCGGGCGGCGGCAGTTCGCTGCCCGGCACCAGGAAGTAGCGGCCACGCCAGACCTCGGCGGCGGTGCGGTCGGGGATCTCGTCGAACTTCACGAGCAGCCCCTGGCCCATGGGGCGTACGGTGGCCACGTGCAGCTCGCGCCGGTCGGGGGAGAGGTCGCCGCGGGCATTGCCCGCCAGAACGCGACGGCCGGGCGCGAAGATCGCGTCCGGCCCGTCGGTGATCGGCTCGACGACGAGTTCGCCGCGAATGCCGTGTGCCTTGCGAGCCCGCCCGACGATCAGGAATTCGGGCGCGGTCATATCCCGGTGCCCCGCCTGGGCGGTCAGCCCTCGACGGGCGTGGCGGTGACCGGGACGGCGCCCGCCTTGAGCTTGGTGGCCAGGCGTGCTTCGTGCCGCGTCTTGAGGATGCCGGCCTTGCGGAGCAGCGAACGGACCGTGTCCGTGGGCTGGGCGCCGTTGTCGAGCCAGTGGTGCACGCGCTCGGCCTTGAGGTTCAGCGCCGTCTCGCCCTGGCGGGGAGCATACTGTCCGACGATCTCGATGAACCGGCCGTCGCGCGGACTGCGGGAGTCGGCGACGACGATACGGTAGTAGGGCTGCTTGCTGCGGCCGGTGCGGCGCAGGCGAATCTTGACCGACATGGTGGTGAGCTCCTCGTCCTGGGTAACGGCACTGCTCCGGGCTCCTCGCGTACCGGGTAATTCCCGGCCGCACCCGGTGTGGCAACCTACAAAACTAACGCATCCCGAACATGCCGGGGCGGAATTGCCCGCCCCCGCCCGTGGCCTTCTTCATCATCTTCTTCATGTCGCGGAACTGCTCGAGCAGGCGGTTGACCTCCGAGATGGGGCGCCCGCACCCCTTGGCCACGCGGGACCGCCGCGATCCGTTCATGATTCCCGGTTCCCGGCGCTCCTCGGCCGTCATCGAGAGGACGATGGCTTCGAGGTGCTTCATCCGCTTGGGGTCGGCCTGCTTGGCCTGCTTGAGCATCTTGGTATTGACGCCGGGCAGGAGCTTGAGCACGCCCTCGAGCGGGCCGAGCTTCTCGATCTGTTTCATGGCGGCGAGGAAGTCGTTCAGATCCATCCCTTCCCTGCGCACCTTCTTCTCGAGCTTCTTGGCGGCCTCGGCGTCGAAGGACTCCTGCGCCTTCTCCACCAGCGTGACGATGTCGCCCTGCTGGAGGATGCGACCGGCCATGCGGTCGGGGTGGAACTCCTCGAGCGCGTCGCTCTTCTCGCCGACGCCCACGTACTTGATGGGCTTCTTGGTCACGCCGTAGATGGAGAGCGCGGCGCCGCCGCGCGCATCGCCGTCCATCTTGGTGAGCACCACGCCGGTCACCCCGAGCTTGGCGTCGAACCCCTGGGCAATGCGCACCGCTTCCTGGCCGGTCATGCCGTCGGCCACGAGCAGGATCTCGTCGGGGTGGATGGCGGCTTTGAGCCGCTCCAGTTCGGCCATCATGTCGTCGTCGATCTGCAGGCGGCCGGCGGTATCGACGATGACCACGCGGTCGCGGGCGCGGCGGGCTTGGTCGAGGCCGGCCATGGCGATCTTGACCACGTCGGCGGTGGACCGGTCGGCGTACACGGGCACGTCCAGTTCACGGCCCAGCGTCTCGAGCTGGTCTATGGCGGCGGGGCGGTACACGTCGGCGGCGATGAGGCGCGTCGAGCGGCCCTCACCCTTGAGGCGGCGGGCGAGCTTGGCGGCCGTCGTCGTCTTGCCCGATCCCTGCAAACCCACCATCATGACGACCGTGGGTGGCACCGAGCTGAGCTTGAGCCCTTCGCGGCGTTCGCCGAGCATGGCCGTGAGTTCGTCATGGACGATCTTCACGAGCTGTTGCGCCGGCGACACCGTGCGCAGCTGGCTCACGCCGGTGGCTTTCTTTTCCACCCGTTCCAGGAATTCGCGGGTGAGCTGGAAATTGACGTCGGCTTCGAGGAGGACGCGACGGACCTCGCGCAGCCCCTCCTTGATGTCGGCGTCGGACAGGACGCCGCGTCCCCGCAGGCGCGAGAACGCGGCTTCCAGCTTGGAACTCAGCTCATCGAACATAGCCGTTAAACGTAGATGCTGTTATGATTTAAGACAAGGGAACCGGGTGCGCCGCGCGCCCGTCCCTGCCCGCCCCACCGTGCCGCCGTCCGACTCGCATCCCACCTCGTGAGGAGAATGCCCAAGGTCCCTCGGCAAGAAGATCTATTCGCGTCGTTATTGCCGCGCACGATGCCGCTCATGGCGTTGCGCTCCACGATCGTCTTCCCCCACGGCACGATTGCCGTGCAGATGGGCGCCCCCGAAAACATCACGCTGCTCGACGAGAACCCAGACCCCGGGGTGCTGGTGGCGCTGGTCGTAGCGCCGGGCGAAGCCGAAGACCCGCTGGATACCGAAGCCGTGGTGAATCGCATCGGGGTGGCGGCGCGGGTGCACGAGCGCATCAATCTGCCCGGACACACGGTGCAGATCACCCTGCAAGGGGTGCAGCGCATCCTCATCGAAGGCGTGCAACAGACCGAACCGTACCCGGTGGCCATCGTGCGCGACTCCAGCGAGACGCCGGTGGAGGCGGCCGAGGGGCGCGCACTGATCACGCAGGTGATCACGGCCGCGGAGACGCTGGCCGATCTGGGCGAGAAGGTCTCGGCCGACGTGCCGTCGATCCTGCGCATGAACGTGGCCGATCCGGGACGGTTCGCCGATCTGGCGGCCACCAACCTCGGGTTCCGCATCGCCGACCGCGACGAGGTGCTCCAGCGGCTGGACGTGGGGCAGCGGCTGCGGTTCGTGCTCACGCGACTGGAACGCGAGGTGGCGCGGGCGCGCGTGTTGGACGACGTGAAGAAGCAAACCGAGATCAAGATCGACGAGCACCAGCGCGAGTTCTATCTGCGGCAACAGCTGCGGGCCATCCAGAGCGAACTGGGCGAGGCCGATCCGGCGGAGAAGGACGCCCAGGACCTGCTGACGCGCGTGGACGAAGCGCAGCTGCCGGAGAAGGCGCTGGCCGAGGCCAGGCGCGAAATTGAGCGTTTGCGCATGCTCTCGCCGGCGTCGAGCGAGTACCAGGTGGTGCGCACGTATCTGGATTGGATGCTGGCGCTGCCGTGGAGCGTCAACTCCGGGCATCACGAGATCGAGCTGGCCAAGGTCCAGGAGGCGCTCGACGGGCGGCACTACGGGCTGGACGAGGCCAAGGAGCGGATTCTCGAGTTCCTG
The DNA here is from genome assembly GCA_035533015.1 of Gemmatimonadaceae bacterium. Lineage (NCBI taxonomy): Bacteria > Pseudomonadati > Gemmatimonadota > Gemmatimonadia > Gemmatimonadales > Gemmatimonadaceae > Gemmatimonadaceae bacterium. The sequence goes on from DATLUQ010000033.1 coordinate 12,512, forward strand.
GCGGTGCGCAAGCTCAAGGGCGGCACGTCGCAGGGGCCGATCCTGTGCTTCGTGGGCCCGCCTGGCACCGGCAAGACGTCGCTGGGCACGGCCATCGGAGCGGCCATCGGACGGCCCTGCTACCGCATCTCGGTGGGCGGCGTGCGCGACGAGGCCGAGATCCGCGGCCATCGGCGCACCTACGTGGGCGCCATGCCGGGGCTGCTGCTCCAGGCGCTGCGCCGCGTGGCCGTGAACGACCCCATCCTGATGATCGACGAGATCGACAAGATGTCGGGGGGCGGACCGTCGGGCGATCCCGCGGCGGCGATGCTGGAGGTGCTCGATCCGATGCAGAACAAGACGTTCACGGACCACTACCTCAACCTGGCGTTCGACCTCTCGTCGGTGCTGTTCATCTGCACGGCCAACAACCTGTTCGACATTCCGGGCCCGCTGCGCGACCGCATGGAGGTCATCAAGATCGCGGGTTACACGGTGGAGGAGAAGGTCGAGATCGCGTGGCGCTATCTGCTGCCGCGACTGCTCGCCGACCATGGCCTGACCGATCTCGACATCCAGTTCACCGACGAATCGTTGAGCTTCATCTCCAACCGGTACTCGCGCGAGGCCGGGCTCCGCAACTTCGAGCGCAACCTGTCGGCGATCCTGCGCAAGCGGGCCCGGCGCAAGGCAGAGAGCGAGGAGGGGGCGTGGCTCATCGAGGAGAAGCGCGTGGAGGCGCTGCTCGGCGTGCCGCACTATGTGCCCGAGGCGGCGGAGCAGGCGCCCGAAGTGGGAGTGGTCACGGGGCTGGCCTGGACGTCGAGCGGCGGCGACCTGATCGTGATCGAGGCGCTGCGCATGGCCGGCACCGGGCGTCTCACCGTCACCGGCCAACTCGGCGACGTGATGCGTGAATCCGTGGACGCGGCCCACTCGTACGTGCGGTCGCGTGCCTCGCAGCTCGGAATTGCCGACGCCACGTTCACGGAGCACGATCTGCACATCCACCTGCCCGCGGGGGCCATTCCCAAGGACGGCCCCAGCGCCGGCATCACGATCACGTTGGCCATCGCCAGCGTGCTCAGCCAGCGCCCGGTGCGCCGGGATCTGGCGATGACCGGCGAGGTGACCCTGCGCGGCAAGGTGCTGGAGATCGGCGGCGTGAAGGAGAAGGTGCTGGCCGCCTACCGCTCGGGGCTGCGCGAGGTGATCCTGCCCAAGGCCAACGAGAAGGACGTACGGGACGTGCCCGAGGAGGTGCGCCAGCACATGGCGTTCGTGTTCGTGGAGCGCATGGACCAGGTGCTGCAGCACGCGCTGCTCGACCGGGAGGGCGCGCGCGCCCGACCGCCGCGCCGGCGGGTCGACGATACGGCCGGGGCGGGCGACGGCCAGACGGCAGACGCTGCGCCGCGCGACACGCCGTCGTCGGGCGAACCGATGGCCGCCGACGCCCCCTGAGCCGGCGGCCGCCGATGATCGATCCGCAAAATCCGTGGGTGCAGTTCACCGTGCACGTGGCCATCGGCACCGTGGCCGGCGGGGCGTCGGACACCGTCGCCGTGTGGATGCTGTTCCATCCGCGCCGCAAGGTGCTGGGCTTCCAGGGTGCCATCCCCAAGAACCAGGCGCGCCTGGCCAAGAGCCTCGGGCGCACGGTGGGCGAGCGGCTGCTCACGCCGCACGACATCATGGCCGAACTCACGCGCGCCGGCGTGCGCGAGCGACTGGACGACACGCTGGCCCTCGTGATCGGGAACGTCCTCGATACCGAGCGCGCGTCGCTGCGGGAGATCCTTCCCCCCTCGGTGGTGCTCGAAGTCGAGCGCGCGCTCGTGGCCGGGGTGCCGATCGTGGCCGAGCGGATGGCCGAGTTCGCCGACTCCCCCGAGTTCGCCGAGCGCGCCCGCGCATTCGTGCGGCGCCGGCGGGCCGAACTGGCCGACCGCGTGGTGGGCAACGTGCTCACCGCCGAGCGGCGGTCGGCGATCACGGCCCGCGCCGCCGCGTGGGCCGAGGAGTTCGCGCAGTCGGGAGAACTCGAGCATGGCGTGCACGACTACGTGGCGCGACGCGCGCGCGCCATGCTGTCGTCGCCCGAGCCGCTCATGGAGCAGGTGCCGCCGGCTTTCGTGTCGGCCATCGACAGCGGCATCGAGGCCTATCTGCCGATCGCGGTGGAGAAGCTTGCGGGCGTGCTGCGCGACCCGGGCGCCCGCGAACGCATCCGGGTGCGGCTGCACGGGTTGTTCAAGCGTTTCGTGGAGGATCTCAAGTTCCACGAGCGTCTGATCGCCAAGCTGGTGCTCACCGAGCACACGCTCGACAAGGCCCTCGATTCGGTGGAGAAGGAGGGGGCCGAGCAGTTGGGCGAGCTGCTCGAGGACCCCACCGTTCGCGAGCGCATTACGGCCGCGGTGCACGAAGCGGTCACGTCGTATTTCGCCAAGCCCCTGTCGGAGATCGTGGGGCCGCCGGACAGCGACCGCGCGCAGGCGCTGATGAACACCGTGGCCGGCGGGCTCGTGCGCGTGCTGCGTGCCGTCGAGACGCGCGGACTGCTGGTGGAGAAGCTCGATCAAGCGTTGGCGCGCGCCGAGCAGAAGACGTGGGGCGAACTGCTCGCCCCGCTGGACGACGACACGCTCACCGGGTGGATCGTGACGGCGGCGCGCTCGCCGCGATCGCGTGAGTTGCTCGAGGATTCGGCGCGCTCGGCCGTCCAGCGGCTGCTCGACCGCCCGATCGGCCGGCCGGGGCGCTGGCTGCCGCCCGACAGCGCGACGCGGCTGGGCGGCGCCTTCGCGCCGGCCCTCTGGGAACTGGTGGAGTCGCAGCTTCCCGGTCTCATCCAGCGGCTCGACGTGCAGGCGATGGTCGAGCGCAAGGTGCTGGCCTTCAGCTTCGAGCGCCTGGAGGAACTGATCCGGGGCGTGATCAATCGCGAACTGCGACTGATCATCTTCATCGGCTACGTGCTGGGCGGGCTCATCGCCGTGATCGGGTTCTCCCTCTCGCGCCTCGCCGGCATGTAGACTATTTGCGAACTTGAATAGCTGCCGGATCGAACAGGGCGAACGAACTGCCGGCCGGCACGTCCACGTACACCACGGCCTGGCGCCCGCCGATCGTCATCGGCGTGATCTGCACCTGGCGCGTCTTGCCCCGGTACGTGCGGCGCCCGCTCGACGCCACCACCGGATCGGGGGTCCGGTACCGCCGCTGCGACGCCTGCCCCAACGCGCTCACGAACTGGGCCGCCGCCACGTTGGTCCGCCACACGGTGACCCACACCACGGCTGTGCCCGACGGCTCCTTGAGCACACGGTAGCGGTCGCCGTCCCAGCCCTCGGCGGCGTTCACGGCCAGCGTCTGGTCGCGGGTGTGCCGATACAGAAACAGCCGCGTGTCGAACTCGCCGAGGTCGTTCTCGTCCACCGTCGTCCCGGCCGTTCGCGGCAGGACGACCGTGGCCGGCACGTCCACCGTGTCGCCGAAGAACGCCGACTCGTGGAGAATCTGCGTGGTGGACACCGGCATGTCGGTGAGCGGCAATTTGTTGGGATAGTGCGTCTTGAACCGCCGGATGAACTCGGCGCCGCTCAGGTACGGAAAGAGCAGCTCCTCCTGGATCACCTCCGGGGCTGAGGCGAAGACCGGCTGCGAGCCCTGCGTCTCGCGAATCATCTCGCGCACGCGGTCCCAGCCGCCGGGCAGGAGCGTGGCGATGTTCCCGGTGCCCGTCATGATCGCCATCTGCTCGTACGTCGCCTCGCCCTCGATCACCGCCTGGGCGGCCATCTGACGGTCGTTGTCACCGGTCGCGCGCTGGATGGAATCGAGATTCACATATTGGTCCTGGAGCGCGTGCACCAACTCGTGAGTAACGGTCACGCCGGCCAGGTCTTCGGGGGCGCCCTGCACGATGTAGAGCACCTTGGGGCCCGGGTCATAATACCCGACGATCTGCTCGGTGAGGAGTTTGACCAGGAAGTCGCGCAGATTGAGGGAGTCGGGAATGAACCCGAACGCCTTGTACGCCGCCTCCTCGCCCGCCAGTTCGGCCGCCGGCGTCTCCTGGTCGAACTTCTTGAGCAGGAAGTCGCGTACCTGCTCGCGCGTGCGCACCTCGAGCTTGGGGGGCGTCTTGAACGGAACCCCCATCGCCTTCTCGACCTTGGGCACGGCATCGGCGACCATGTCGGCGTACGGACCCTGCCCCGTGCGGCCATTGCGACGGCCGCACCCCGCAACGAGTACCACGGCGCCGGCGGCGAGCGCCAGCGCGAACGAACGTGCTCTCAACCCCACGTGACAGGACCTCCCGACATCAGGGCGACTACACGGGCCACATCGTGGCCGCGAACGATGATCCCTTCCTCCATCAGGCGCCGAGCGATCTCGGCGTCGAGTGCCGCACCGGCCGGTCCCGCGCCACTGGCGGGCGGAGCAGGCGCCGGACGTGGCGCCGGTGCCCGCTCCGGGCCCTCGGTCTCGGTGAGCGCCCGTTCGAGCCCGGCACCGAACCTTTCGATAACGGCAGCGATCGAATCGATCGGATCGTCCTCCCGCTCCGGCTCGCGTGTCGGCGGCCGCTTGGCGCGCACCATCCGCCGCGCCTTGAGCAGTGCTTCGATGCGAGGAGAGTACACCGTCACCGCCTGGAGGTGCGCGCACGCTTCGTCCAGCGCGTCGATGGCCTTGTCGGGCCGGCGCCGGTCGCGCACGTGGGCGTCGGTGAGCCGCACCGCCGCCTCGATCGCGTCGTCGCTGATCACCACGTTGTGATGCCGTTCCAGCCGCTGCTGCCTGGCCCGCAACACGTCGAGCGCCGCTTCGACGCTCAACTCGCGCACCGCCACCTTCTGGAAGCGGCGCTCCAGCGCCGGATCGCCCAGCACCCAGCGGTCGTACTCCTCGTCGGTCGTGGCGCCGATCACGCGGAAGTCGCCGCGGGCCAGCGCCGGCTTGAGCATGTTGGCGGCATCCATCGCCGTGCCCATGGCCGTGCCCTGGCCGATGAGGTTATGCAACTCGTCGATGAACAGAATGACATCGGGCGCCGCCTGCGTCTCGGCCACCAGGGTGCGGATCCGCTCCTCGTACTGCCCGCGGTAGGTGGAGCCGGCGAGCAGTGATACGTGGTCCAGCGAGAGCAGCCGCACGTCGCGGAGCGCCAGCGGCACGCCTCCCTCGGCCATCCGCTGCGCCAGACCTTCGACGATCGCCGTCTTGCCCACGCCGGCCGGGCCGACCAGCGCCGGATTGCTCTTGCCATGGCGCAGCAGGATGTCGATGACGCGGGCGATCTCCTCCTGACGCGCGCGCACCGGCTCGAGCCGGCCGGCGCGTGCGTCCGCGGTCAGATCGCGCGTGAAGCGCGCCAGCGCGCCGGTCACGGTGCGAGGCGGTTCGTCGATCATGGGCGGAGGGGACGCGCGGGGCGGTCAGCCCCCCAGAATCCGGGCAAACAACGCATTTCCCCAAAGCAATGTCACGACTGCCGCAGGCGCAAGGAACACGCCGAACGGCACGAGCGGCGGCTCGAACGCCGGGGTTCCGAGAGCGAGTTCGGCCTGCACTGCGCGCCGCCCACGGGTGAGCCAGGCGACCGGATACACCACGAGGAGAAACGCCACGGCGCCGATGGCGGACCCCACGAATACCGTGAGGATGGCCCGTTCAGGGCCCACCGCAGCGCCCACGAATGCCATCAGCGTCATGTCGCCCATCCCCATCGCTTCCTTCTTGAACACCAGCTCGCCGAGCCACCCGACGATCGCGATCATCCCGGCACCCGCGCACGCGCCGATGAAGGCGTCGTACGCGCCCGCAAAGGGACCGGGGTTCGCCGTCACCGACGCGTACACCGCCATGACGAGCGTGAACCCGAGCCCGAACAGCGTGAACCCGTCGGGAATCAGATAGTGCTTGGCGTCGGTGATGGCCACGCCCAGGAGCGTGGTAGCCGTGACTGCCACCCGCAGCGCCGTGAGCGTGGGCCCGAGCGACGCCACGCACAGTGCCCACAGGATGCCCACGGCCAGTTCCACCAGCGGGTACTGCACCGAGATCGGCTCGTCGCAGCAGCGGCAGCGGGCGCGCAACACGATCCAGCTGAGCAGCGGGATATTCTCGAACCAGGCCAACTGGTGGCCGCAGTTGGGGCACCGCGACCGCGGACGCACCACCGAGAGCTCGGCGGGCCACCGGCCGATGCACACGTTCAGGAATGACCCGATCACGGCGCCGAACACGAACGCCACGATTTCGAAGTACGTATCGCCGGTCACGGGCGGAGTTCGTAAAGGAGGATCCCGGCGGCGACCGCGACGTTGAGCGACTCCACGATGGGGTCCAGCGGCAACGCCACCAGGCGATCGGCGCGTGCCCGTGCCTCGGCCGACACGCCGGCGCCTTCGTTGCCGACCACGAGGCCGAGCCGGGAGGGCGCCGGCGCGCCGCCCAGCGGGGTGCCCGCGGCGTCGGCCACCCAGAGCGCGAGCGCCGAGCGCCGCCGGAACGCGTCGACGTCCTCCCAGGTAGCGGCCATGCACGGGTGGTGGAAGAGGGCGCCCATCGCACTGCGAACGACTTTGGCGTTCCAGAGATCGACCGTCCCCGGCAGGGCGACGGTGGCCGTAGCGCCGAGCGCGGCCGCGGTCCGGAGGATCGTCCCCACGTTGCCGGGATCCTGCACGGCGTCGAGCACGAGCAGGCGGAGACCGTCGGCCGGTTCCACGCGGTCGAGCGAGCGCTCCGGAATGGGCGCGATGGCGATCACGCCCTGCGGGGAGTCGGTCTCGGCGGCGGTGTGGAAGTCGCGCGGCGCCACCTCCTCCACGGGGCACCCCGACCGGCGGATCGCCTCGCGGAGGGCGGCGCCGCGTGGCGCCTCGAGCAGCTGCGGCGCCACCAATATGCCGGTGGGAGCGATCGGCGAGCGAAGCAGTTCCTCCACCGCGCGCACGCCCTCGCACACGAACAGGTTCCGCGTTTCGCGGGCTTTCCGGCGCCGCAGGTCTCGTGCGAGGGTGAGGAGTCGCAAGGGTGTGTGGGATGGAGCGGAGAGGTGGGCCGGCGCCGGACGACAGTAGGACGATCCAGCCGGGAAAACGATTGCGTGGGGGCGGCGCCCCCGCCGGTCAGAGCGCCGCCACGACGCCCTCGATCAATGTTTCGAATGCCGCCGCCGCGCGCGCCGTGGTCTCGATCACGCCGGGGTGAGTTATTGGAGTTTCAGAAAGGCCGGCGGCAGGATTCGTGATGCAGCTGATGCCGAGCACCCGCAGCCCGATGGCGCGGGCCACGAGCACCTCGGGCACGGTGGACATCCCGACCGCATCCACCCCGAGGGCAGCCAGCATGCGCACCTCGGCGCGCGTCTCGTAACTCGGGCCGAGCAGCCCCGCATAGACCCCCGATTGGAGCACGATCCCGTTGGCGTCGGCCACGCTGCGCGCCAGCGCGCGCAGAACCGGGTCGTAGGGATCGGACATATCCGGGAACCGCTCGTCGCCGGGTTCCACGGGGCCGATGAGCGGACTGCGGAACATGAAGTTCACGTGGTCGTCGATGAGCATCAGCGTCCCGGCGGCCAACGACGCGCCGATGCCGCCGGCGGCGTTGGACACGATGAGCACGGGAGCGCCGAGCGCGTGCACGACACGCGCCGGAAACGCCGCCACCGCGGCGGCGTGCCCCTCATACATGTGGAACCGGCCCGCCAGCGCCAGCACCGGGCGCCCGGCGAGCGTGCCGGCGAGCAGTTCGCCGGCGTGGCCCTCCACCGTGGACGGTGGGAAACCGGGAATCTCGCGGTACGGGATGACGGTGGGGTCCTTCACGCGTTGGGCGAGTGCGCCGAGGCCGGAGCCGAGCACGATCGCGGCCACGGGGGTGAACTCGCCCGTCCGGGCGCGGATCGCCGCCGCGGCGGCGCGGGCCGCTCCGGCGCCGTAGGCCCCGCTCACGCGTCGCCCCGCTTGAGGGCCGCCAGGTCGCGCTCCGCGGCCGCCACCAGCGCGCGGCGTTCGTCGTGCGGCAGGAAGGCGCTCTCGAATCCATTCAGCGCGAGACGGGCCAACTCGTCGAATGAGAAGTCGAGCGCCCGAGCGGCGTGTTCGTACTCCTCGGTGAGCGTCGTCCCGCTCATCAGGCGATTGTCGGTGTTGAGCACGACGTTCATCCCGCGATCGTAGTACATCCGTAGCGGATGCTCGGCATACGAAGCCGCGGCCCGCGTCTGCACGTTGCTCGTGAGACAGATCTCGATGGGCACGCGGTGGTCGTTCACGTAGTCGAGCAACGCCGGGTCCTCGAAGATGCGCGTGCCGTGCCCGATCCGGTTGGCGCAGCAGTTGTGGAGGGCCTGCCGCACGGACTCCGGGCCGTCGCCCTCGCCGGCGTGGCACGTGCAGGCCAGGTCGTGCGTGCGGGCGTGCGCGAAGGCGTGTGCGTGGAGCACCGCGGGGTGGCCAGCCTCGCCCCCCGCGAGATCGAACCCCACCACGCCGTCCTTGCGGAAGGCCACCGCCAACTCGGCCAGTTCCAGCGACACATCGGCCGACATGCTGCGAATCGCGCAGACGATCACGCGCCCCACCACGCCCAGTTCCTGTTGGGCGCGGGCCAGCCCACGGAGCGGGGCCTCCACCGCATCGCTGAGCGAAAGCCCGTGGCGCACGTTGAGGATGGGCGAGTACCGCACTTCGATGTACCGCACCCCGTCGGCGGCGGCGTCCACGGCCAGCTCGTACGCGATGCGCTCGAGCGCCGCCGCCGTCTGCATCACGGAGAGCGTGACCGTGAACCGTTCGAGGTATTCCTCGAGGTTGTGGGCGTCGGAAACACGCATATGGGCGCGCAACGCATCGGCGTCGCCGCGGGGCATGGTCTGGCCGTATTCGCGGCCCAGTTCGAGCAGCGTCTCCGCCCGCACCGAGCCGTCCAGATGGCAGTGCAGCTCCGCCTTGGGAAGCTTGCGGAGCAGGCCGCGGTCAATGGTCGGACTCATGCGGAATCGCCGAACGGGTCGGGATCGTCGGCACCGGGGCCGCGGCGCGGAACGGTGCGCAGAATCGCCCCGGCCTGCAGCGGGGTGGCGGCGTCGATCGGGAGGCCGCGGCTGTCGGTGATCAGGCGGGCACCGGCGGAGACCGCGTCGGCCTCTGCGGGCTTCCAGGCACGCACGGCGTCGAGGGCGGTGGCGCCCGGCGGCACGGAGACGGGCACCGCGTTGACGAAGGCGCGTAGGGGATCGCTCACCGGCCGGCCCCCAGGCGCGCCCAGGTTGTACGTTTCATGCGGAAAAGCTAGCGGGCTCGCCGTAGAGCCGGGAGTCCGCGGTTGACGCGCCCTCCGCGGTCCGCTCAGCTTTCGGGGCGTCGTTGTTTCCTCCCTCAACGATACAGGATCGTGACAGTCACTTCGCGAAGGTCTGGCGTCGGTTCGGCGAGATTCGGGTCACGTGAAAACCCGAACGGAGTCGCCTCGTGAAACCCCTCATCATCGGGATCGCCGGCGGGACCGGGTCGGGCAAATCGACGGTGGCTCGCCGCGTGGCGGAGTCGCTCCCCTCGATGTCGGTGGCGTTCATCGACATGGACGCGTACTACAAGAACTATTCGGAACTGCCGATAGAACAGCGTCGGAAGATCAACTGGGACCATCCGGAGTCGATCGACTGGGAGCTGCTCGAGGGCCAGTTGGCCGAGCTCGCGGAGGGGCGGGCGATCGAGAAGCCGGTCTATGATTTCGTGCAGCACGTTCGCAGCCCGCAGCACGTGGCGGTCCCGCCGGCCGACGTGGTGGTGATCGACGGTATCCTGCTCTTCGCCGAGGCGCGGGTGCGGGACCTCTGCGACGTGAAGGTGTTCGTCGATGCCGACGCGGACATCCGGCTCATACGGCGCATTCGGCGCGACATCGCGCGGCGCGGGCGGCCGCTGGAGGAGATTCTGGACCAGTACGTGAAGACCGTGCAGCCCATGCACCTCCAGTTCGTGGAGCCGAGCAAGCGGTACGCCGACGTGATCGTGCCGCGCGGCGGCCACAATACCGTGGCGATCGGGATGATCGTGGCGCGCATTCGCCAGCAGCTCGAAGAGGATCGTTCGTGACGGCGCCCGCCGCAGGGGCCCGCCTGCTGGTGGTGGACGACGAGCCCGACATCGTCGCGCTCGTGGCCTTTCACCTGGCCAAGGCGGGCTATCGCGTGTCGACGGCGGCCAACGGGCCCGATGCGCTGGCGGCGGCGCGGCACGAGCGCCCGATGTTGATCGTGCTCGACCTGATGCTCCCGGGCATGTCCGGACTCGACGTGCTGCGCGAACTGCGGGCCAACGAGAGCACCCGCGACATCGCCGTGCTGCTGCTCACGGCGCGCCGCGAGGAACAGGATCGCGTGGAAGGGCTGTCGGTGGGCGCCGACGACTATCTCACCAAGCCGTTCAGCCCGCAGGAGCTGGTGCTTCGCGTGGGGGCGATCCTGCGCCGCGTCGCGTCGAGCGGCGTCGGCCCCACCGACGTCGTGACCCACGGCCCGATCGAGATCGATCGCGCCGCCCACCGCGTGCGCGTCGCGGGGCACGAGGTCGAACTCACGCCCACCGAGTACCGGCTGCTCCTGCTGCTGTACGAGCGCCGCGGCCGGGTGCAGGCGCGCGCCCATCTGCTCGAAACGGTGTGGGAAGCGGCGCCCGACATCCAGACTCGCACGGTCGATATGCACGTGCAGCGGCTGCGCGCCAAGCTCGGCGACGCGGGCGAGATGATCGAGACGGTGCGCGGGTTCGGCTACCGCCTGCGCGGGCCGGCCTGGCGCGGCGTGTGAGCCTCACCCGGCGACTCCTCCTCGGCTCCACGGTCGTGATCGTCGCCCTCGTGACGGCGATCGTCACGATCGCCGGTTCGCGGCTCCGCCAGCAACTGCAGGCCGAAGCGGTCTCGGACCTCACGCGCTCGGCGCGCCTCGTAGCCGTCCTCTGGCGTCCGGGCCTGGACGCGGATTCGCTGGCCGACGCGGCTGGCGCCGCGCTCGACCGGCGCGTGACGCTGATCGGCGCCGACGGCGTGGTGCGCGGGGATTCCAAGTTCACGGCGGCCGAGCTGCGCGGATTGGAGAACCACTCCGCGCGCCCCGAGGTCGTGGCCGCCCGCCGCGACGGCGCGGGCAGCGCGTACCGGCAAAGCGCCAGCGCCGGCGACAACGAACTGTACGTGGCGGTGCGGCACCCCATGGGATTCGTGCGCGTGTCGATCAGCCTCGATACGCTGCATGATATCGTGGGAGCGGCGCAGCGCGACGTGTTCGTGGCAGGAGCGCTGGCCCTGCTCGGCGCCATGCTGCTGGCCGCCCTGTTCGCGCGCTCGGTGTCCCGGCCCGTGGTGGCGCTGCGCGACGTGTCGCGCGCCGTGGCCGACGGCGACCTGACACGGCGGCCGAGCCTCAACGCGCCCGGCGAGGTCGGCGACCTGGCTGCGGCCGTGCACCGGATGACCGAGCAACTCGCCGGCCGGCTGGCCGCCCTCCAGACCGAGGAGGGGCTGATGCGCGCCACGATCGAGGCCCTCGACGAAGGGATCGTGGTCGTGAGCGCTCGGAATCAGGTGGTGCGGCTCAACAGCAGCGCCCGCCGGCTGCTCGGCGTGTCGGACGCGGTACCCTTTCCCGCCGACCGCCTTCCACCGGGACGTACGCTGCGCGAGACGCTGCGCGCGGCCGTGGCCGGTGGAGCCCCCGACACCGCCGAGCTCGAACTCGACGAGCGCATCCTGGCGGTCGTGGGGCGGCCGCTGCCTGGCGGCGGGGCCGTGCTCGCGCTGCAGGACCTCACCGCGCGGCGGCGGCTGGAGACGGTGCGCCGTGAGTTCGTGGCCAACGCCTCGCACGAACTCAAGACGCCGCTCACGGTGGTGGGCGGATTCGCCGAGACGCTGGCCGATCCGGGCCTGACCACCGAGGACCGCCAGCGGTTCGCGGCCATGATCCGCGCCAACGCGCACCGCATGCAGCGCATCGTGGACGACCTGCTCGACCTGTCCCGCTACGAGTCGGGGAGCTGGCGGCCGGAGCCGCGGCGGCTCGACATCCGCCAGACGGCGGCCGACGTCCTCGGCAGCGTGGACCGCGCCGCTACGGCCAAGCACCTGGCCGTATCGCGCGATATTCCCGACGACGCGGCGTTCGTGCGCGCCGACCCCGTGGCGCTGCGGCAGATCCTGGTCAACCTCACGGAGAACGGCGTGCGCTACACGCCGTCCGGGGCCGTGACCCTGTTCGCCGCCCGCGAGCCCGACGGCGTGCGGGTAGGCGTACGCGATACTGGAATTGGTATAGCCCCCGAGCACCTGGGGCGGATCTTCGAGCGGTTCTACCGCGTGGACGCGGCGCGGTCGCGCGAGGAGGGGGGCACCGGACTCGGGCTGGCCATCGTCAAGCACCTGGCGGAGGCCCACGGCGGCGCGGTGCGCGCCGAGAGCGTGCCCGGCCAGGGCTCGACGATCAGCGTCTTCTTTCCCGACGACGTGAACGGCCGTCCGGCCTGA
>DATLUQ010000034.1 GCA_035533015.1 Gemmatimonadaceae bacterium
CTCACGCAATTCGAAACGCAGTATCTGACGTGGCTGGTCGAGCGGGCCGGAGGCAACCTGTCCGAAGCGGCGCGCATCGCCGGTGTGGACCGCACCACCCTGTATCGGGTCATGGAACGCCACGGTTGGCAGCGCCCGACACCAGCCAGTGGCTGGACGCCGGTGCGCAGCCAGTTCGCGGTGCCCGACGAAGTCGGTGAGCGCGCCGCATATGATTGATCGTATGCGGGCCCACACGACGGGCGTTGTCCCGGTCGGTGCGCTGGTACCTGTTGCGTCACGGCAACGGTCGTCGCAGCGGGTCGTGGTGGCCGCGCCATGCCGCCGCTGTGTGTCATTTGCTAACTCTTGGCCCGCCGACCGTTTGTTCGTAACATACGGCGCGAACGGGCTCGCACGCCTCTTGCACTAAGATTTTTCATGGCCGGTTCATATCTACTCGATCTTCCGCGGCGCAGCCGCTGGCGCACCGCCGAAATCCACGAGACGTCGCGCACGGAGCGCGTGCGCCGGGTGCTGAACATCGCCGTGGCGCTCTTCGGCATCATCATCACGCTGCCGCTCTGTGTTCTCATTGCCGTTCTCGTCCGGCTGACATCGCGTGGGCCCGTGCTCTACCGGCAGACGCGCGTCGGCATCGACCGTCGCGCCACGAACATCGATCCGGCAGGGGCGCGGCGTGCCCGCGACGTGGGCGGCCGTCCGTTCACGATCTACAAATTCCGGACGATGAAAGTGAGCCGGTCGGGCGCGCAGCTCTGGGCGCAACCGGACGACGCGCGCGTGACCGCGGTGGGGCGGGTGCTGCGAAAATTCCGCCTCGATGAATTGCCGCAATTGGTCAACGTGTTGCGCGGCGACATGAACGTCGTGGGGCCCCGGCCCGAGCAGCCAGATATCTTTGCGCACCTCCGCAACGAGATCGGCGACTACGGAGTGCGGCAGCGCGTGCTGCCCGGCATCACCGGCTGGGCACAGGTAAACCTGAACTACGACCAGACCCTCGACGACGTCCGGCGGAAGCTCATGTTCGACCTCGAGTATCTGGAGCGCCGGTCTGCGGTGGAGGATACCCGCATCATGCTGTTGACGCTCCCGGTGATGCTGGGACGACGCGGGGCGCTGTAGCCGAAAGGTCCCGACCCGCCCGCTATCCGGTCACCGACGTTGGCTGACGCCGTGTGGGCTCCCAAGTTGCCGCGCGGCGCCCACTCAGCAGATGCAGCCACGCCTGGAGGCCCGCAGCCAGTCCGGCGGTGGTGAAGGCGATCATCGAGATGGCGCGCGGGACGGGGCGGCCCGCCGCCTCGCGCCGCCAGGTGGCGGCGGTGGCCAGCGCCCCGACCGCGGCGAACCCCAGGACGATTCGCGCGATGGCCGACTCACGCGCTGTGACCAGGGCAACGCCGACCACGGCCGCTACCGTCCAGGGCAACAGCCACCGGCACAGCTTGTGACTGGCCAGCATCCACGCAAACAGCCGGTATCGACGGATGTCGAGCAGCCCGCGTGCGTACCAGAGCGTGGCCAAGCCGCGCGCCATGGTCCGCACCTTGCGCCGGTACTCGCGGCGAAGGGACGTGCTCTGCGGCACGTAACAGATCGCCGCGGGCACCGAGACGGCCCGGAATCCGTGGCGTCGTGCCACCAAGGCGGCGGCGAAATCGCGGCTCAGGTGCTCCGGGAGCGCGTGACGATGCAGTTCGGCGCGAATGGCGTACAGGCATCCTGACGCGCCCACGATGCCGTCCACCCGTGTCTCCAGATCGCGAACCCACATCTCGTAGCCCACGTACGCCGACTCGCCGGGGCTGGTCGAGCCCTGGGCGCGTCCCGTGCTCACATCCCGTCCCGACGCCACGCCGACGGTCGGATCGGCCAGCGCCGCCACGAGATGCCGGACGGCAGCCGGATCCACACGTACTGACGCATCCGTGTTGACCACGATCTCCCCGCGCAGCGCGGTCCGCGCGGCGTTCTCGGCGGCCGTCTTGCCGCTCCGGCGCGGCATACGCAGCAATTCGACGCCGCGTTCGGCGTACGACTGAACCACATCGTCCGTGCCGTCGGTGGACGCGTCGGAGATGACCACGATGTGGCGAAGATGCGCCGGGTAGTCCACGCCGAGCAATCGCTCGATCGTGTCGCCAATCGTCGCCACCTCGTTGTACGCCGGCACCGTGATCGTTACCAACGGGAGTTCGGCAGGCGCGCTGGGGGGCGCCGGCCTGGGGCGCCTGGCCGCCGCTGCCATCAGTAGCAGGGGATACCCGGCGTAGGCATACCCCCAGACCCCGATTGTGATGAGCAACACGACCGTCAAGGCGCGCTCCTATGCCAACGATTCCGTGGTGAGATCGGGTGCGACGGTCGTCAACCGTTCGTAACGGATCACGGCGTCCACGAAGAATTTCGCGGCCCAACTCAATGTCTCGTAGCGACCATACTCTCCGTCGAATGGGAACGAGCCCTTGATCCCACCCCGTAGGCCGCTGTTCCGGCTC
>DATLUQ010000035.1 GCA_035533015.1 Gemmatimonadaceae bacterium
CCGATGGTGGTCAGCGCGATCACCTCGATGAACCCGCGGCGCTCCGTGGGGTGGGGGCACCCGTCACCCGGGATCAGCGTCCCCCAGGCCCCACACCCCTCGCACCTCTCTACCACCTGGGGATGCAGCGCCAGCGCCCAGACCGGCGGATCCAATCCAGCGTCCTTCCACGCGGGCAGGACCCTGGAGATGATCGAGCGCATCTCCGCGACCAGGCTAGACGTCATGGCGTCGGGCCGGAGCCGGTCCCGTAGAGCCGCAACTCGCGACGACTGCCGCGCCCGGACGGACCGGGGACCGCGCGGCGGCCACGAGCGCAATCGGCCCACGTGTACGGTCACGAGTCACGGCGACTCGCGGCCCCGATGATTGTGATCAGAACCGCGGCCACGGCGATCCAGGCCCCCGCGGCGGCCCCGGACGGGCCGTCGATCCAGCCCCCAATTCCATATCCAGCGGCAATGGTCGCGACGACGAGGGCCACCGCCGCGACGGCGGCGAGGAGGCCTAGTGCCAGGCCGCCGATCACCATAAGAATGCTGCCGACGGCTCCCGCGAGCACCTCTATCCCGCTCCAGAACCCGCCGAGTACCCAGGCCAACGCCTCGAGCCAGAGAGGATCTTCAGGTGGGGGCGCGGGGGGGAGGGCGGGCGGCTGGCTGGTTCGGATCCCGGCGCGCTCCCACCTCAGGGCCCCGTTCTCGTAGTACGCGCGCTCGATGACGCGCTCTTCCGACGAGGGGTCGCCGGGGCGGTCAGGCGGATAGGGCATGGGCGATTTCATGGCGCCAACACCATACGGGGACTCGCCGGCTCGCCGATGTGCATGCCTATCACTGGCACATTTTTCGACGCCGTGCGACGGACGACGCGATGCCCGGCGCGGCCAGCCATGCCAGAAGTCCTTGCCACACCGCAATTTGGCGACCGCCAGCCTCGGGGAACCGTTCCGTCGGTCCCCCGGCCCATGGCTACAGCACCCCACCCGGCCGTGTAGCCAGCCACATCGAGGCCGACCGCGCCGTCAGGGGGCCGGGGACCCCGGCTCGCGCGTACGCGCTCTCTGTCGGGATCTTCAATCGATGCGGATGGGGCAGTTCGCCATACGGGGGCACGGAATGGATGTTGACGGCGATCGGTCGGCGTGGCTGGCCTGACGGCCGCCGCTTCCCGCGCTTCCCGCCGGAATAGTGCCACCCCCGGAACCACTCGCGAACCCGCTTCTCCGCGAGGTCCGCAGGGACGTCCGCCGCAACGAGCTCCAGTTCCAGCGGCCGGAATTCCGCGAAATGGGACAGCGTGGCGAGGCCGCGGCAGACGCGGCGAAGCCCTCGTGTCGATCGCACCGGGACCAGGAGTCGAACGTCGCCGGTGCCGGCGTGGACCAACGCCCACACCTTCAGGCCGGGGTCCCGTACCCGGGACAGGAGATCATACTCCTGCGCCCCCTGGCGTCCGAGGCGCGCCCGGGCGGCCTTCAGGGTCAGGTCTCGCAGGCGCGGCCAGGCCTCGGCCCACCGGACGAAGGTCCACCCCGCGGCCTCGCGGATGAGCGCCACCTGCGCCAGTTGCATCAGGTGCGCCTCGGATACGCGGGCCGCAATCGGCCGGGCGGGCGGCAGCTCGGCCCAGCCGGCGCGTGTCAGCGTGACCACATGTTGCGACCGGTGGCCGGTCCATGCCGTAAGCGGGTGGCGCTGGAGCAGCCCCTGGGCGACGAGGCGTTGGACGACCCGGAAGCCGTGGCTAGCCGAGACCCCGTCGTACAGCCAAAAACGATAGAGCAGCTGGCGCTCGGTCACCGCGCCGTGGATGCCCACCCACGTCACGATCGGCACCCTGAAAATCGAGAATCCGGTCCCGAGAAAGGTCGGCGTCCGGGCCGCCGCCGGAAACAGAGGCAGCTGGAACGGGTCAGGGTGAGTTGCTGCGCGTTCGGTGGGCATACGAGCAGCGTGGAGGGCCAGAGGGACCCGCCGCAACAGGGACGCCCGCAACAGGACGAGTGATCCGCCCATTCACCACGCGGGGCCGTCGCGCGCGGCCGGAAACTCGGCCCGTCCGGGCATGGCCGCCGCCCACACGATAGAAGGGCGAGGCGGCACGCGGCAACGGCTACCGGTCAGGGACGCGCCGCCAGTACATGGAGTAGGCCGACGGTCGCGCCCCCGTGGTGCGCCAGTCGCCTGACCTCTGCAAATGCGCGCGCCAACGGCGCGTGCAAACGCGGGACGATAGGGGGTGGCTGGGCGAGCTTGTCGCGGGAAGAGCTCGACGCCTATCCCCTCGCATCGGAGCGCAGCCACGGACCGGTATCTCTCATGGGTTACGCGCTCGCCACTCTCAAACACCAATGGAGGACTCCGACATGGCCGGCGACGCCATCGCATGGTGCGCAGCACACGGGTACACCGACCAGGGCAACGTGCTCAACCGCATGGGCGACCACATCGCGGACCTCGCTGAACAGGACACCCGCCGCGGGTTCGTGGTCTTCGAACCCGCGGTCGACGGATTGGACGACGAGGGTGAGGAATGGGCCGGGCCGCTGGTTTGCGAGGCTTTCGCCTTCCCCGACGCATCCGTTATCGCCATCGTTCCCTACGGATGGCGGGCTCTGACGCCCGCGGACATGACGAAGCAGTACGCCCACTTCATGTGATCCCGCCCCACAGAGGTTGCCGGGGGGAAGGACTCAGGCGGGTGCCCGGGCGCCTCACGTCCTGACATTGGCACCGCCGGGGTCCGGCTGGTCGCCGGGGTCCTGGCGTCCTTACTGATGATGACTCATGACTGCACCCACTCCCCCGGAACGACGAGATATTTAGCGCAGTGCACTCGATCGGCAACACGACGCTTCCGTCCTTCTGCCCGCCGACACGTCGCTCAGCCAGCGCAACCGCCTGATGAAATTGGACTCTTCTGGGTTCCTTGGGGTCGATGAGCGCATCAGCTCGGGCGCGTCATGCCCTGGGGGCGGCATACACGAGAAACGATAGCGGGCCGAGCCGGAGATGGCGGAGGCCAGCTGGCTGCGGCGAGGGATCCCAGGGCGATCGGGGCCGCGATTGCTAATCGACCCAGCGGTGACAGGACCTGAGCGAGCGGCGACGCCGGGCCGTTCCAACGACGGCGCGCCGCAATAGGCACCGGCGGCGTGTAGGCTCAGCCTGAAACTGGCAAGGACACGTGTTCGGATTCAAACAGCTTGCCACCGTCACTGAGGCTGAGCCTCTGTAGGCAGTAGAGCTGCCAGTAGCGACGCCACACGTCCTCTGTCGCGGGGAGGTAGGCGACGTCAAGCTCCATCGCCTCGGCCGCTTGACGGTTTATGACCTTCCCATGCGTCAGCCAGTGGTCAGTATCGATTAGCTTCGCTGCTACCGATGTGTAGTTGCCTTTGTCCCGAAGCATGCCTGTCTTGAGCTGGTCCTCAGCGAGTTTTTGAGAGCGCCTATGGACGGCTTCAAAGAGCTTCAGAGTGCCGGGATCGAGCTTGTCGAGCATCATTCGAGCGACGGGGTCCGTCGGGTTGGCCCGGAGTGCCTCGGCGTGCTGTCCGTACGCGTCGAGGTAGCTCTTCACCGAGTGGGCCACACGATTGCCGTTCGCGTCTGCCACGACGATTTGCGGGTCGATGGGCCCTAGCTCGGACGTGTCACTCATCACGATGCAATCGGCGCCAATCGCCATAAGCGTGCCGGCACTCTTCGCGAAGTCCGGCACGATAACGCGAAGTCGCCCATTCCCGACCCAGTTCCGTAGGAGCGTGACGAGTTTCTCAGCGGCATCGATGTCCCCACCGCCCGTGTGCAGCAAGAGGTCGATGTTTGAGCCCCTCTGGACGTTGTGAACCAGGTCTGCAAAGAAAACGACGTCGTCGCGGTCGATTGATGACCGCGGACCGCAGACGTAGCAGAGGAGACAATTCCCCTCGACTTCTTGGATTTCCCTTATGCGCTCCTGACGGTGATATCGGGCCGCATGAATTGCCTGATACATCGGCGTCTTCGCCGGTCGTGTGGAGAGCGGCGTACCGGCGTCCTCGCGACCCTCGGTCAATGGTTCTCCTCTTGGCCCAGGGGGCAAGGCCGACCCCTCTTGATTCAAACCCATTTGACCCGTCCGCTCGTGATAAAGAAATGGCACCGACCAACTGGCCCCAAGGCATCGATGCTTGGTGAGATCGACAGTTTACGTCCATGAGCGAGGCGCCATACTGGCCGGCGACGCTCATCAAGATTCACTAGAATGCGATGATTGTTGCGGCAAGGGCAGTCAAAGCTCAACCACTTCGGCGTCTTTCGGTCTCCGACAAGAACCGCGGCCCGCGGCGGCAGGCGACCCGGTACGTCATCCGCGGCTTCGACTACGCCGACGACCCGCCAGGACCACCATGGCCACCACTCCCAAAAACGCAGTCTCATTGCGACCACGTTTGCTCGAGAAACGGTGTCGTGATCCCAAGTCCCACCTTGCCGGCAGCCTCATGACAATAGTGCCCAATTCGCGGCTCGGCGCGATTTGTGGAGATCTCCCGCTCGTGCATCCGAAGAAGAACTTCGCTCGGTCGCGGGCTCGGACCATAACCAATAAGGCGCTCCAGCAGCTCGCAAATTGCCGCGGCCGCCACGGCAGTGGTGAAGCTAACCACAGCGGGCTCTACGCCTCCGAGTGCAGGAGCGTACCCCTCTTCAGCTCGTCGCTTCCGTTCGTCGGGCGTCAGAAGCTCCGACGCTGCGCGCCTCAGATTGATCCGTCCACGACACACGAGACACGCCTGCCCCGGTACCAAAGTAGTAACGCGCCCGTCGATCCCGGCCACTCGTGAATGAGCATCTGCACTAAGAAGGACGCCGCAGTCAATGACGGGTAGCATCATGTATGTGGCAAGCCGCGATAAGACCAGCCGGCCTGCATTGTCATCGGTGCACCCGAATAGGACGTCGCAATCAGTCAACGACTCTGCCGTCGATTGGACGCAGATGCTCGAACGAAGCTGATCGACCTGGACCGAAGGATTGATGTCGCGCAGATGAGCTCCGACAACTTCAACTTTGGGTGCGCCTACTTGCGCAAGCGTCGAACCATAGAGGCGTGTGACGTTCGACGCGGTCAGCTCATCCGGATCCACGAGGGTGAATTGACGCACACCTAATCGAGCCAATTGTTCGGCAACACTCGATCCAGTACCTCCGCAGCCGATGATGCCCACTCGTAGCTCGTCAAGCGTCGCCTGCATGGCGGGCCCGAAGGCTCGAATGTTGCGATCGAACATGGCGTGTTCAGAGCGCTGGTGCCTTTCGAACGATGATAGAGCCTGGAGTCGGTCGCCGACGACCTGGATCCGATCGAGTGCCCATCTAGTGTCATCGGACGACCAAATACTACCAGTGAATGAGAGTGTGTCCGACGTGGGCGCGATGACCATGCTGACGTAGTACGGGCTGCCCGTGCGCAGTCGAAAAACGTCAATCAGCTCCGAATCAACATCGTGGTCGTGCCGACTGGGGACGGGTCGTGAGCCAACTCCAGGGTGAGTGTGAAGCCAAACGGCGGCGGCTTGCATATTCGCGGCTTCGCCAAGCGCGTGCACATAGCCCGAGGATCGGATCGAGAGGCCATCGGCCTCCCGTCGAGCGTACGCATCCTCGTTGACCCAAAGCAGCCGGCGCCCGAGCAAACGAGGCCCGGACTTCGTGCTCACGACAGATGCCAACAGAACTCCTGCGGTTTCTACGGGAAGCCGCGCGGCGCGATTCAGCTCGGCGAAGATGGCGTCGCTCACGACTAGCGTTGAGGTCATTGAACGCATCGAACCAGCTCTCGTCGGATCAATGCGACGAAACTCTCGAGCGTGTCGATCCCTGAGCGCCATTGACCTGTGCTGAAGTGTCGCGACCAGCGTTGCCAAGTGCGACCAAGGTGATTTTCAAACGTGTCAGCCGCCTGGATCGGGCGGCCGTCGGCGCGGCGCAGCGGCGGATCGAACCACCACATGTCAGGAGGCACGTCGGGATAGCCGGGGTTCAAGCGCAGGAGGAGATCCGCGCGCTCCCGGTCATAGCCGAGTGGCACCTGAAAACCAGCCAGCACAACGCACGTCATGTTCGCTTCAATCGCGACGCGGTGTTCGATAATCCGCTCACCAAGGTACTGGAGATCGATTGCCGGAAGAGTCATACGGTCCTAACCGACGTATCGGCCTGGATTGATGTGTGCGGGGGCAGTGAAAAACCGGGCCCCGTCGCGAATCTCAACAACGGTCCCGTCGTCGATCTTTCGATCCGCGCCGCCGGGCACCACTTCGAAGAGATCTCGATCCTGAGAAATCGGCGGAGTGGGCAGTTGTCGCAGTTCCGTCCCCGTCATTGCCGACGCGGTGACTGTGTAGTGCACACGATCAATCTGAATTTGACGGCGTTCAGGTTGCTTCTCGTGATCCGCGGTGACCATCTCGACTCTCCTGTTCGGTGGCGTGATACCACGGTATCATAGACGTTGACAGGAACGGTGTCAAGGTGGTAAGGTATCACGCATGAAACCAGCCAAGGCGATGACTGTTAGACTCTCCCCCGAACAGGCAGAGGCGCTAGAAACCGTGGCCGCGGTCGATGATCAGCCGATTGCGGAGGTGATCCGGGCGGCAATCGCGGACCATATTGAGAAGCGCCGACGGGACCGCCGATTCCAAGACAGCCTTGAGAAGCGGATTCAGCGGGCCAGCCAAATGCTCAACAAGTAGGCTAGCGAGTTCGGAGCGCGTGGTCGGTCTGGCAACTCGACTCGAGGGGCCTGTATCAAATGGGCAGTTCCCCCGGCGGGGCGCGCCCCCGCGGGTAGGACCAGTCCGACCCCCGAAGACCGACACCTTCCCTCGTGCCGAAGGCGCACCTGCTCTTGCCGGTCAGCGCACCAGATGTCTGATAGCGCTGAATGGAATTCAGTGGTCACTCCTCCGCCGTAGCCTGCGCAGAAACTGTAACGACAACTGATCGGAGCGGAGCCGATGGATGAAGCGGCTCAACGCGGAGCTGCAGCGCCTCTTGAGTGGGGCTCGCCTCAACGTTCCCGGCGCAGGCGGGGAAAGAGCGCACTCATTCCGACCGCAGCGTGTCCACCGGGTTCACCCGCGCCGCCCGCAGCGCGGACGGGATCCCGGCGAGCACGGTCGCCGCAAATACGAGTACCACTGAAGCCGCTAGGAAGTAGGGTTCCTGCTCGTCGAATCCGAACAGGAACTTCGCGATGAACTGTTCGCCCCAGTTGGCGACCAGCAATCCAAGGGCGATTCCGAGGAGCGCCGTGGCGTTTCCGTCGCGCAACACGTACCTGATGATGTCGCTGGCTCTGGCGCCGAGCGCGATGCGGACGCCGAATTCGCGACTCCGGCGCTCGACGCCATAGGCCGCCACGCCGTAGACCCCGATCAATGCGAGCAAGAGGCCGATGGCGGCGAAAGTCGCGAAGAGCGACGCGATGAAGTCATGGCTCACCTTGGCCGCGTCGAGTCCGGTGAAGTCGCCCCAGGTGGTGAGGATGGACCGGCCGCCCGGGTGCGCGGCGGCGATCAGGGGCGTGAGCTGCGCCACTTCGCGGCTGGGCGCCCCTCGTACGCGGATCGCGTACTCGCCGAAGCTGCGCGGCGCGGCGAACGACGTACTGTTGGCGATGAGGACCAGTGGCCGTTCGCACGGCTCGTCGATGCCACAGTCCACGCGGAAGAGCATCGGCCGGACCACTCCTACCACCCGCATCCACGGCTGCCCATTCTCCGTGGGCCCAAAGTGAATCAACTGTCCGATGGACGAGCTGTTTGGCCAGAGCCAGCGTGCCGCCGTCTGGTCCAGGATCACCGACGGGACGGGGCCACCCTCGCCGACTTGGAAATCCCGCCCCTCGACCAGGGTGGCGCCCAGCGTCTTGAGGAACTGCGGATCCACGAAATAGGTGGAAACCGAAGACTGAATCGGGACCCTCGGCTCGGTGCCGTCCAGCCGCGCCACGTGCACGTCGCCGGCGAGCTGCGCCTGCCACACCACCGACGCGGAAACCACGCCGGGCATGGACCGGATGCTGGACAGGTCGGCGGAGCGTTCGGCGGTGAGCGCCCTGGCGTTCGCTCCGGTCGGCGACGTCTGACCGTGCAGGACGGCACTGGGCCCGGCCGGCACCGCCCGGTTCTCGGAGATGAATCCCGCCACGAGATGGCCGGCATTGTACCCGAGGCTCAGGAACTGGAGCCGCCCCGCGGCGGCGGTGAGCAACGACGCCGAGACGCCGAGCGTGAGCGCGGCGGCCACCTCTACGACGACGAGCAGACGGAAGCGCGCGCCCCCCACGGTGACGGTCCGGCTTCCACCACCCTTGAGTAGCGTTCCGACGTCGGCGCGGCGGAGGAGCAGCACGGGAGCGACGCCGAACACGACCGCCGCCATCACCGTGAGCCCCACGCCAGCAGCCACGACGCGCCAGGAGAGTTGCGGCTCCACGAGCCCGAGGCCCAGCAGATCGGCGGGGAGCGAGGCCGCGAGCAGGTGGATGGTCCAGAAGGAGAGAAACAAGCCGGCAAGACCGCCCGCCGCGGCGACCAACCCGCTCTCGGCGAACAGGAGGCGCGCGGCCTGCAGGCGCGTAGCTCCGAACGCCATCCGCGTGGCCAACTCCCGACTCCGTGACATGCCGCGGGCGAGGAGCAGATTGGCGATGTTGGCGCACGCGATGAGGAGCACCGCGAGCGTTGCCCCGCCCAGCGCCAGCGGAAGGCCGCCCACCTTGGCGTGCAATGGAACCTCGGGGACGAGTCCGATGCTCGCGCGATCAGAGTGGTTTGGGTCGATACTTCGCGCGATCGGCTTGAGCTCGGCCATCGCTTGCTGTCGCGTGATGCCTGGCCGGAGCCGGATCAACGCGAAGCGCCCCACGGCGGCGAGGGGGCGCGTGGCCACGAAGAGATCAACATCGGCCGGGGCGCCGGCGTGCGGCTGGAGCACCCCGGTGACCGTGTACATCACGTTGCTCACCGTCACCGTGAACGGCGCGAACGTCCTATGCGCACCGTCGAGCCGGGTCCACAGTCGATCGGCAATCACGGCCAGGTGGCGGTCTTCGGCTGTGGCATCGTAGAACAACGCGCCGCGCTCGGGCCGCGAGCCAACAACCTTGAAGTAGTTCCCATCCACATGGAGCGCGGCGGCCTGCATCGCGTGTCCGCCGATGATGACCGGGCCCGGGGCGACGAACGGCCAACCTCCCGCCCATCCGGAGACTCCTTCGTACGTGCGGCCCGAGTCTCCCAGCGCACCTCGTAGATCCAGCCCCTTCATGTGCATGACGCCGGGCGTGTTGAATACGCCCATCATGAGTTGCTGCGGGTGGGGAAACGCATACGTCGGATAGAGCAGCGCGTCCACGAGGGCGGACATTGTCGTGTTGGCCGCAATCGCCAGCGCGAGGGCCATGATGCTGAACGTGGCGAACGCCTTGCTGCGGCGCAGCGTGCGCAGAGCTATCCGGAGTTCCATGGCCGTTGGAAGCATTCGCCAATGCTCATGCCCGGCCGGGACACGGTCAAGAGTGCGGGATGGGGCGCATGACGCCAAGGCGGCACGGTGCGGTAATCGCGGGCGGGGCGGCTAATGACTCCAAATAGCCACAACGCAGCCACAATAGCTTAGTATGTCAACCTCACGCACACTGCACAAGATACGTGGTGACAATTTGTTACGGTTTCTCCAGGCGAAGATGAAAGCACCCGCTTTCAAGACCGGTGCAATAGCCGTTCTGCCAGCCCTCCCACGGGGTCCAATCTAATGAGAGGGACGTCGACTGGTCGAGCCGCCACCCGCCGTCCGTCACCCGCCGTCACGCGACGCATGGTGGCCGGTGCGGCTTGAAGCCCGTATGTTGGTGGGCGCTGGGCGGTGGGTTCCCATCGCCTGACATCTCACGGCGGACTGACATGGGCGAGATCGAGACGCTGACCGCGGCCTTGGCTGGCCACTACGCCATCCAGCGCGAGATCGGCGCCGGCGGCATGGCCACCGTCTACCTCGCCCACGACGTGCGCCACGATCGCGACGTTGCGATCAAAGTCGTGCATCCCGATCTCGGCGCAGTACTCGGCGGCGAGCGGTTCCTGGCCGAGATCAAGACCACGGCCAAGCTGCAGCACCCGCACATCCTGCCGCTGCTCGATTCGGGAAACGCGAACGGGCTGCTGTTCTACGTGATGCCGATGGTGGCCGGCGAGTCGCTGCGCCAGCGGCTCGATCGCGAGAAGCAGCTCCCGATCCCCGAGGCCGTGCGCATCGCCGGCGAAGTGGCGAGCGCGCTGGACTACGCCCACCGCCACGGCGTGATTCATCGCGACATCAAGCCGGAGAACATTCTACTGCACGACGGGCAGGCGCTGGTCGCCGACTTCGGGATCGCGCTCGCCGTTCAGAGTGCGGGCGGCGCGCGCATGACGCAGACGGGACTCTCACTCGGGACGCCGCAGTACATGTCACCCGAGCAAGCGATGGGTGAGAGGAGCATCGACGCACGCAGCGATATCTACGCCCTGGGCGCCGTGACGTACGAGATGCTCGCGGGCGACGCCCCGTTCACCGGGTCGAGCGTGCAGGCAATCGTGGCCAAGGTGCTGGCCGAACGCCCGACGCCGCTCCATACGCTGCGCGACACGGTGCCGCCGGCGGTGGAGCACGCCGTGCTCACGGCGCTGGCCAAACTCCCCGCCGACCGGTTTGCGACGGCCGCGGAGTTCGGTCAGGCGCTGAGTGACGATGCAGTGGGCGCCGCGGGTCACCGGCGGCGCGCGCACCCGGCATCAGCCGCCGGCGCGGGCGCTGCCCGCCGGGCGCGTTGGCTGCAGTGGGCCTGGATTCCCGCGGCGCTGATCGGCGTGTTCGCCGGCACGCTGCACCGCCCCAGGGGCGCCGAGCCGGAGCCGCCGCTGCGCGCCAGCCTCCTGCCGCCCACCGGGTGCGACTTCGGCGACGTGGCCACCAGCAACCTCATGCAGCTCTCCCCCGACGGCGCCGCGATGGTGTTCGTGGTGCGATGCGCTGGCGCGCAGTCGCTCTGGATCCGCACCCTCGCCACGGGCGCCATGCGCGCGCTCCCCGGTACGGCGAATGCCATCTATCCGTTCTGGTCGCCGGACGGACAGAGCCTGGGCTTCTTTGCCGACGGGAGGCTCAAGCGCATTGACCTCGCGAGCGGCGCCATTCGCGATCTGGCGCCGGCGTTGAATGGACGTGGTGGAACGTGGAACCGCGATGGTGTGATCCTCTATGCGCCCGACCTCAATACGTCCATCTATCGCGTGTCGGCGGCCGGCGGCGATGCGCGACCGGAGACCTCGAAGCCGGCCGGCGAAGCCCGGACATACCGGCTGCCATATTTTCTTCCCGATGGACGGCACTTCCTGTTCGTAGAGGGCGGTGGCGTCGGGCAGGCCGGTGCGGAGGTCGTCGGCGAATTGGGTTCGAACCGGACACGGCGCCTGCTCGATGTGCCGTCGAACGTCGCCTTCGCAGATGGCCGGCTCTTCTACGTGCAGGATGGCGCGCTCTTTGCTCGGCCGTTCTCCCCCGGTACCGCGACGTTCTCCGGGAGCGCGGTCGCCGTCGCGCCCGGGATCGAATCGTGGCCGTTCAAGTACATCGGCAACTTCTCGCCGGCCGGCGACCTTCTGGTCTATCGAGGGCCGTTGGGGCGCGAACGCCGGATGGTCTGGTTCAACCCCGCCACGCAAACGCAGGTGGCCGTCGTACCGCCGGGGCCGTACGCGTACGTCGGCCTGTCACCCGACGGCCGTCAGATCCTGACCGAGCGATCGGAGCCCGACAGCCCGCTGGTCGACGTCTGGCTCTACCAACTGGCGGCGCAGCGCTGGACTCAATTCACCACCCACCCCGACGTCTACTACGCGGCGGCGTGGTCTCCGGATGGCTCGCGAATCGCCGTGCAGCCAGCTGGCGATACCGTCACGCGCATCGTCTCGGTGGACCAACGCCCGATCACCAGTTATGCGTCGGGACTCACGGGCCCCGGGTTGATCGACACGTGGTCGCCCGATGGTTCGTTCGCGGTGGGAACCCGCCAGGTCACGGCCACCGGCTTTGATCTGATCCGATTCCGGTTCGCCGCGCAGCCCGCCGGACCGGAGGTGCTGCTCGCCGCGCCGGGCGATCAGATGAGTCCTCGTATTTCTCCCTCCGGCCGGTTGCTTGCCTACCTGTCAAATCAGACTGGCGACTGGGAGGTCTACCTGACGGCCTTGCCCGATGCCGACGGGCAACAGCCGGTGTCGCAGAACGGAGCCTGGTCGGCGGGCACGGGCCAGGCCGATCCGCTCACCTGGAGCCGCGATGGACGTACGCTTTATTTTGTCGACGCAACCCAGCACCTGATGTCGGCCGCGGTCGCGGCCGGTCCGCCGGTGCAGATCGGGCGTCCCACACCAGTTCCCGGCGCGCCGGTGGGCGTGGTGAGTCTGAGCGCGGCACCGGACGGACGCCTGCTGCTGCTGTACGACGACAACCAACATCCCGTGCCGGCGACAGTGATCGCCAACTGGCCGGCGATACTGCGTAGCCGCTGATTTTCCGGGCCCGCCGAATCCGACCATGGATTGGCCCGCCGGGCACTCGAGTCTCTGGGTCCGGCTATTCCGCTGCCAGCGTGTCCACGGGGTTCGTCCGCGACACTCGCGGGGACTGCGGCATTCCGGCCACGCGGTAGACCTCGAGCCGCGCCGGGAAGAGGACGACCGTCGTGAACGACCCGGATGGCCTACCGACAATGGGTTGCCGCGCAGCATGTGCAAATGCTCATACTCCGGTCGCTCGCTTTCAAGACTGGCGCGGCGGCGTGCCGCGGAGTGCGGACGTGGGCGACGGCGGGAGCGGTGGTGGGGGAAGGGCTTCCAATAGCCACATTCGTGCCACAACGGTCGGACCGGGCCGGACTGTGGAATCGGCACAACCGCCCAGGTGGAAACGGCTTGCACGATCGGCACCGCGTCAAATCACGGCCGCTTTCAAGACCGGTGCAATAGCCGTTCTGCCAGCCCTCCCAAGCATGTCAGATCGCGGGGGCGTGACCGGATGCCACACGCCTTGCCGAGAGATCCTTCAAGAGTGAAAAGACGCCAGTACAGCCAGCCATCCCCCGAGTCCCCGTCCTCGGAAAGCACCCTGGTGTCGAGTGCCCCTAGGCGGCATGTTGGCGATGCCTATGCCGATTACCGAGGACTTCCGAAACGGGCTTGCTGACCGCTACCGCATTGAGCGTGAGCTCGGGCCCGGGGGAATGGCAAATGTGTACCTCGCTCGTGACCTGAAGCACGACCGCGACGTGGTCCTCAAGGTGCTCAAGCCGGAACTCAGCGAGGCATCCGATGTAGCGCGCTTCCTCGCGGAGATCCGCATTACTGCGAGCCTCCAGCATCCGCACATCCTCACGCTGATTGACTCGGGCGTGAGCGCCGATATGCCGTACTATGTGGTGCCGTACATTCAGGGTGAATCCCTGCGGGACCGGCTGGATCGAGAGCGCCAGTTGAGCCTCACTGACGCGGTTGCCATTGTGAAGCCGATTGCGGCGGCCCTCGACTATGCACATGCACGTAATGTTGTGCATCGCGACGTAAAACCGCACAACATTTTGCTGCAAGACCGGGAAGCAATCCTGGCTGATTTCGGCATCGCCCTCGCGGTCCAACGCGCCGGAGGCAAACGGCTCACGGAATCTGGCTACGTGCTCGGGACTCCGGAGTACATGAGTCCGGAGCAGCTTTTGGGAGATCGCGACCTCGATGCGCGTAGCGACGTGTATTCGCTCGGAGCGGTGGTCTATGAGATGCTGGCCGGGGAGCCACCGGCCAGGGGCGCGAACTGGCAGGCCCTCGCCGCACGCGTGCTCAATGCCGTGCCCACCCCGTTGCATCTTGTGCGGAGCACCGTGCCGATCGCTGTCGACGAGACCGTGGCGCGATCTCTCGCCAAGACGCCAGCCGACCGGTTTCAAACTGCCGGTGAGTTCGCGATCGCGCTGGAGGCAGCGTCTACTGAGAACCCGGCGGCGCTCCCCCGCACGGTCCCACTAGCGCCCCCTCCTGTCTTGCGTGTGCGCCGCCGCGGTGCGCTGGTTGCCATGGGCACCTTAGCCTTCTTTACAGCGGCGCTTTGGTTTGCTCACCGACCAACCCGGGCAAACGAGCCCCCAGGAGGTAAGCCGTATTTGCACCTCACGGTCGATGGGTCGCATGGGCCGGTGCTGCTTGATCCTTCTGACGTGGAGTACACCTACTCATGGACATCCGAAGGGACTACCAATGGGGTCTGCGAGATGGTGGCTCCCGCAACCTCCGGCATCATGGCTTCTGGCAGCAACAAGGTCGTCCGCGGCAACCCATTCTTCCCGGCTGCCGGAACGAGTATGCAAATTGCGATTACGTGCCCATCCATCGATGGAACCGTGCTGGCAGACGCAGTGACTGTGACGGTTGCTGCCGTGCGAGGGCCCACCGTGCTGCTCACCGTCCATGGTTCGGGTGGCCTGAGTGCTTCGAATGAGGGCTCGGTCGTGCTCGATAGTGGTGACACGTATGATTACGCTTGGGTGGCGCGACATGCGCAATCGTGCAAGTTAATCAGTCCGCAAGGCGCCCCCATGCAAGCGGCAGGCACGGTACTGCGGGTTGGACCTGGAGATCCGATGTATCCGAAGGACGTCAACAATCCCCTGATGCTGACAATTGAGTGTACGGACGGTAAATGGGTAGACCTGCAATGGGTTCGCATACTCCTCGCACCGCCGCGGCACTGATTCGCCGGATCGTCCCTTCATGATTTAGACTTGCACACCGATGTTGATCCAGTCGTTCTGTCCCAGCCTGAATTGTGGCCTGTGTCCATAAAACTGATCCGCTCCAGAGCGTCAGTTTTGCAGAGTGGCCCGGGGGGCGCCCCTTCATCGACCCGACGTCGGTTTCGCTCGCGGTGCAATGGCCATCCAGGTCCACACGACTTGCGTTTCACCGACTTCTTTTGTCCGTTCAACGCGGACCCCGCCGGCCTGCCACACGAGGTGCTCACTCGTCAGTTCCCGTGCCCGACGGGGCGCGCCGACAAAGGCGGTCAGGACCCGCGTCGCGATCTCGTCCATGCTGGGTCGGTAATCGTCGGCGAACAGGCGCTGCGGATATACCGCCGCGACCCGGGTGACCCTCCCATCGTCGAAGCGCACGGCGACCGTCACCGGTGACCAGGCCAGATCGTTGCCCCCCGCCGCGGACGGGAGGTCCGTGATTACGGTCGTGCACGTCCCCGTGGCGTCGCTGCCTGTACACCCCACCAGGCGGCGCGAGGTCGCGATGACGTGGAGGAACCACGCCCCCACCGGCATGCCGACGTAGTCCGCGGGGCCAGCCGGCGACGTGGATCCGCCCGGCCGAAAATCGAACCCTCGCAACAGCGTGCGCAGCTGACCGGCGACGACGTCTGGATTGAGCTGCTGCGAGTCCGCGCGGGCCCGCTGTACCGGCGTGAGCGGTGGCGGGGCGGCGGGGGGCACGGTATCCGTCGTCGCGAGCGTCAGCATCCGATCGCACGCCGCGAGGATGAACTCCCGCGGTTGCGTGTGGTCTGGCGCAAGCGGCACGGTCCATCCGAGCGGCGAGTGCGACGCCACGGTGAACGGCTCCTGGCAATGCAGGCGCACCAGTTCCCAAGACACATCGTCGCCAGGGAGCCACATCGGCGGGAGTGGCCCGTCCGTGTCCAGCTGGTCGTAGCGGGTGAGGATCCCCACGTCGACCAGGAAGCGGGAATCGTGGGTCCAAGACCAGTCGCTCGTATCGAGCACGAATCGCCGGAGACTGTGGCCGACCGTATCTTGATACAGCAGGATCCCCTGCGCCGCCACGCTCGAGACCACCACCGCAGAGGCGATGGCGCTGGCCATCAGGGGGAGCAGGATGCGTCGAGCGATGAAGGAGCCCATGGGCAGGATGATGGGAAGAGGAACGCCGTCAGGGTCCCGTCAGCGCAACGAGAAGCGCGGCCCGGTGCCCTTGAACACCAGGGCCGCCTGCGGCTTCCCGAAGTGCTTCACGATCTGGATCTGGACGAGGTCGTTGGCCGAGGGCGCGGACGGATTCACCGTCCCGCAGTCGTTTGATACGCTCAGGACGATGCACAGGTTGCTGTCGGTCCCGCCTACCTGGCCGCTCGGGTAGTTCCAGAACTCCGCGTTCAGGTCCGACACGCTGGCAAAGCTATCGACCACGGAATAGCCACCAGCGAGCAAGCCCGGGTAGCCCAGCTTTCCGGTGGCGTTATCGCGCTCTCCGAACAACATGACGTTCCGTTGCATCGCGGGAGGGATGCTGCCCTCGTTCACAACAACGGCGTACGTACCCCGCCACAGCGGCGCCATGACGTTCGTGATCGTGTTCACCCACCCCTGTAAGACTGCATTGTTCATCGGCCAGAAGGTCGATGACGCTCCCGTGGTGCCCGGCTGCGTCGTGATGTACGCGTAGATGGTGTCGTCCGGGATGACGTCGAGGCCCTTGCCCGGTTCATCGTACCGCTCGAGGAAGAACGCCTTGTTCCAGGCGGAGTCGGTCGTGTCGATGAGCCGGATCTTCCCACCCACGATGTCGTGGTCGATCGTCACCGTCCGGGTCGGCTGCGCCGGGAAGACGACCAGGACGCTGTCGTCGTCGTATCCCGGCAGTTCGTACTTCGCGGCGGGTTCGGCGTTGGGGTTGGTCGCGATCCCGAACTTGTGGGGCCCCGCGGTCACGCGCCCGCGAATCACCCCGTTCACTTCCGGGTACGCGACGCCGTCAATGATCGCCGCCGTTCCCGGCATCAGTTTGGTCTCCTGCAGGGCTGAGTACGCCGTGAAGTCAAACGCGTAGGTGATCGGGGCTGCCGTGAAAGGCGTGCCGCTGCTGGCAACAGGGCTCGTCGATGCCCGCGTGCCGAAGGCGGCCACGGTCGCCGTGTGAGCACCCGCGGCGGCCGTGGTGTAGGTCACGGAACCCGCGGGGCCCGCCACGACGCCAACCCGGGCACCGTCGATGCGGAACACGAGGGAGTCCACGGTGGCGGGCGCGCTCGCGGTGGCCAGGCCGCTCAGCGTCACCACCGCGCCGACGGTGACGGACTCGGGCGCGACCGTGGGGGCCGCGATGGTGAGCGACCCGGTGGCCGGCGGCGCGGGCGTGCTGTCGCCCGGCGACGTCGCGGAGCCGCCGCAGGCGGCCAGGGCGACGGCGAGCAACGGGCCCATCACGCGAGGCGCGCGGCGGCGTGGCATGAGCAGTGAGGCGACGGGCATGATGACGGGGCGGTTGGTGTGGCGGCAGTCCATGAGCAGCCGTCGATCCGCGCCCCGACACACTCCTCGGGGCCGTGGGAAACGTGACGCCTGGGTCCAGCGATGGCAATCGGCGATCGCCCGATGCCGCGCATCAGGAATGACTCAAGGCGTGGATTGGCCTCGGACGGGGGCCCCGCCCGCGGGATAGGTCTTCCCGGCCGGGGTTCGGACTCGCGCCCCGGCCCCGGTAGAGTCGGGCATGTCTCGTGCCCTTGATATTGCCCGGCAAAGTCCGATCCCGAGTCTTTCAGCGGCCGCCGATCAATCGGGGACGCCCGGCGGCGAGGGGGCGGTGCAGCTGGGTATGCTCGGGCGTCCGGCCCGTTCCCACCCTGTGGCCGGTGCAATGGCCGCCTCGCCCCCACCGCTGGGGGCCCCCACTACTCAACGGCCAGCGTGCACACATATGCTGTCCGCTGTAGACCTCTCGAACCCCCCTCGTCCTCTGGCAATTCCGGTTGCAGCGGATCCCGCCTCGGCGGATTCCGTCCCCCCGCCGGCCCGGCCTCGGGCGACCCCGATGGCCATCCTCCAACGCGGACTCGGTCGCGCAGGTGAAGGGCGTGCGCCCCGACCTGCCCGTCCGCCCCGCATTGGATCGTGGGCCGAATCGGGTACGGTGGATGAACACCTCCCTCGCCACATGTCAGATCAAGACTTCCCCCGCCGACTGCTGCCGCAGCACTGGACGCCGCCCCTGAAGGGCGGCGTCCTGGCCGGGCTTGGTCCGAAAGAGTCTTGGCCTGCGCTGCTCACCCTCAAGCAAGCCGCCGCCTACCTGAACGTCTCGGAGACGTGGGTGGAGGAGTCCGGGATCCCGCAGGTGCAGATCCCGACCACGGGCAAGAGCGATCGCAAGATGCGCCGGTATCGCGTCGAAGATCTGGACCGCTACATGGAGGCGCACCTGTGTCGCGATCCACGGATCAAGTGAGTCGGGATCCATCGTCGCGGGCGGAGGGGACCGCCGACACTGCGGCGCCCGAGCCGCGCGTCGGCAGTCGCGACCTTCCTGCCAACATCGTGCGGGTGAAACGGTCGCCCTTCCTCTATCTCTATGTCCCGACCAGTTCGGGCAGTCGACGCCGCATCGGCACGCGCATCCCGGATGATGTGCGCGGCCGCAAGCTCGCGCAGGCGGTGCTGCATCGTCTCGAGGAACTGCAACGCGACGCAACCCGTCGGCGTGCGTTGGACCTTCTCCATGACCGGAAGATCGGTCTCTTTCCCGACGATCGCCGGTGGCCGGATCGTCCGGGGCTCAACGATGTGCTCGCCGGGCGAGGACCCGCCGGGGTGGACGAACTGCTCGCGAAGATCGATGCCGACGAGTGTGACATTGACCTGGCGCTCCTGATCGCGGAATTCGCGGCGGACCCGGTCTCGCTGCATACGCGGAAGCGCGGGCAGGTGATGAAGAGCGATGCACGTGCGAACGACGCTGCGCACGTCTCGGCGGTGCTCGACTGGTGCGCACTCGACGAGTCTCAGGGCGCGGAGGGATGGGCCACCCTCGCGGCCATCGAGGACCCCAAGGCGTGCGCCGCGGAGTACCGGGTCCGCATCAAGACGCTGCCGCCGGTCCGGCGCCTGTCGCTGCTGACGACCGACCGTGTCCGCCGCTACCTCGATGGCGTGCTCGCGCGCGAGCGCGCGAAAAAGCCGGGCCACGACACCGCCGGCCGCGCGGCTCGCCGCAAGCACCAGCTCGCGATCCGGACGTTCGCGCGCTGGCTGGCCGTTCGAAAGGGTCTGCAATGGGTGGTGGATCCAACCGTGGACGTGATTCTCGAAACGACGCCGGCCGGTCGTGTGCTGCACCTGGAGCGCTGGGAGATTGAGCTCCTTGCCGCCACCCTGGACGAGTTGGCCCCTCCCCACGGGGATTTCTGCCGGATCCAACACGGCACGGGTCTCGATACGAGCGATGTGGCGCGGCTCCAGGTGCGTGATGTCGATCTGACCGAGCGTCGGATTCGTGGCCTGTCGGGCAAGACGTTCAATCGGCGGCGTCGCGTACTCGTCCTCGACTGGGCCTGGTCCGCCGTCGAGCGGCGGGTTGCCAACAAGCGGCCGACGGACCGGCTCTTCGAGGGCCTGCCCCCCGACCGGCATGCCCACTCCAAGGCGATGCAGACGGTTCGCGTGCACCTCGTGGGCCTGGGTCATCTCCAGTTTGCGCTGTACCAGGCCCGCGACGCGCGGCACTCGGTCGCCGTGATGATGCTGGCTGCCGGGGTGCCCGTGAAGGCGGTGGCCCGTCAACTGGGGCACGACCCGGCGACGCTGCTCCGGACGTATGCGGAGTGGGTTCCCGACGCGGCCGACGAGGCGCTCTGGCGCGAGATGATCGCCGCGCGCGACGAGCGGAAGAAGGCGGAAGCGCACGGGCAGGTGGCGACGACCGACTAGCAACTGTTCAGCAACTCGCCCGTAAGTTGTTGATTTTCCGTGCTCAAACCATCCCTGATAAGCGTGAGGTCAGAGGTTCAACTCCTCTCAGGCCCACTCCCTGCGAACATCAAGCCCCGCTGCGACTTCCAGCGTCGAGCGGGGCTTTCGCACACTCCGGCACTGCACATACCGCGCGGTCCCGACCGACTCGCCCGGGCTCGTGCCGCGCGGACGCGAATGTCGCCCTCATCGATTGCCGCTCCCGCTCGGTTCGCGCAGCTTACGCGGGTGGCGCCGCGCCACGCCGTTCCATACTCCCCCCGGCGCATCTGACGGCCGACACCGCGACCATCCAATGAGCAAACCCCAACCTCCGGTTCCCTGTCCCAACTGCGGCGCGCCCACGACGGGCAAGTTCTGCACGCTGTGCGGCGAGGCGATGCCCGCCGCGGTGCCGGCCGCGCCCAGCGCCGCACGGACCGGTGCTGCTCCGGGCCCGGTGCACCACTCGCGCAGCCGGATGTGGACGGCGCTCTCACTGCTCGCCTTTCTGGCGCTGGCGCTCTACGTGGCCGGCCGGTCGATGACGGCGGGGCCGCCGGCGCCCCCGGGGGGCGGCGGCATGGGGGCCGGTCCCACGGGCGGCGGAGCGGCCGGCGCCGCGCCCGACATCAGCCAGATGTCGCCGGCCGAGCGTGCGCAGCGGCTGCACGACCTCGTGATCCGCGCGTATGGGGAACACGCCATGGACACGGTGCAGCGGTTCTCGCCAATGGCCATCGCGGCATATCAGATGTTGGATACCATGACCCTGTCGCAGCGCTACGATCTGGGACGGGTCGCGCTGGCGGCGGGGCGCACGGCGCTGGCCGCCGCCCAGGCCGACACGATTCTGGCCCGGCACCGCAACGACCCGCTCGGGCTGGTGCTGGCGCTCGAGGCGGCGCGCTCGGGCAACGACGCGGCCGCCGAACGGCGGTTCTTGGCGCGGCTGCGGAGCGCGGCGCCGGACGGAGCCGCGTCGGTGGCGGGCACGGAATACGCGCCGTATCGGAGTGACATCGACGCGGCGCTCGGCGCGGGCGGTTCGAACCCCCAACGCTGAGACGGCGGCCGCACCGCCCGGTTCCGCCGGGCGCTCGTGGCCGCGCCCGCAGTCCCCCGTAGCGCGATGCACGTTCAATCGGAGGAGCGACATGTTCAAGAGCAACGCGGTGCGAAGCTGCGTCGAACTCCACGAGATCGAGATGCGACGGTTCCATGACACGTGGCTCGCCTTTCGTGCTTCCGGCGCGCCACTGCCGGCGACGGACGATCCGTCCTACCAGTCGAACGAGCACCTCGCCGGGCACGTGTTGCGTTCGTCCCGCAACTACCTGACCTGGATCGGCGAGTGCGTGAAGCGACAGGTCACCGACCTCGATTCGGAAACGGACCGCGTGGCGATCGCTGGCCGAAGCGCTGCATTCTTGGAAGAGATCCTCGCCGGCTGGCGCCGCCATCTTGCGTTGCTCGAAGATCGCGAACTCGCCCCGGTCACCTACAAGTCCCGCTGGGGCGAGGACTACAACATCGAGCAGATGCTGGAGCACGCGGTCGTGCATCCGATGCGGCACCGCATCCAGCTCGAGCGGCTGGAGGCTGGCGGCGCTGCCCGGGATGAGAGGTGAGGTGGAGGAGGCTGGATGGTCGGCGCGACCGGCCAGAGCGTTCCTTGATCGAAGGGGCCGTCTCACGCAGATGCTGGCTGCCCGGCGGCCAGCCTGCCGCTGGGCCCGGGTCCCCAAAGCGGAACACGACTCTCTGATGGTATCGCCCACCTGCGCGTGGATGATCGGGCCGAGGATACCCAGATATTGCTGATCCGCCGGCCGTGGCATGAGATGCATGAAGGTCGCGTCGGTATACTCGCGATAGACGGGCTTCAGATACTTGCTGCCAACGCGGTGTGGGTCGCTGACGGTGAACACGATCGCCGTCTTGTCGAACGGTTGGCCGGTCACCATGTTCATGCCCTCCCACCTCCGCAACGCCGAGATCGTCCATGACGCCCGGTGGTCGCACCGCCCGACTCGCTGTTCTGGCCGTTGCCCTGGCCGCCGCGCTGGCCGCGCCGGCCGGCGGGCAGACCTCCCACTCCGTTGACCTCGCCGCCGCACGAGCGCTTGTCGCCCGCGTGGTTCCCGCGAACGCCTCGGACATCGACGTCGCCGCCATTCCCGACAGCGCGGGCCACGACGTGTTCGAGGTCCAGAGCCAGGGCGGCAAGCTGGTGCTCCGCGGCTCGTCGGGCGTGGCCATCGCGTCGGCGCTCGACTGGTACCTGGAGCACGTGGCGGGAGTGAACGCCTCGCTTCCGCTCACGCCCATCACGCTCCGCACGCCGCTGCCCCGCGTGCAGACCCCGGTGCGCATCACCACGCCGTACACCGTCCGCTACTTCTTCAATTATTGCACGTTCTCATATTCCATGGCGTGGTGGAACTGGACCGACTGGCAGCCGATGATCGACTGGATGGCGCTCAAAGGCATCAACGCGCCGCTCGCGGTCACGGGGCAGGAAGGCGTGTGGCGCCTGGTGCTCCACGACTTCGGATTCACCTCCAAGCAGATCGGGGACTTCCTGGTGGGCCCGGCGTATCTCCCCTGGGGGTGGATGGCCAACATCGACGGCCTCGGCGGACCGCTTCCCGACAGCTGGATCGACGGCCACATCGCGCTCGAACGCCAGATCCTCTCCCGGGAGCGCTCGCTGGGCATGACGCCGGTGCTGCAGGGCTTCACGGGGCACGTGCCCAAGTCCATCACGCAGGTCTTTCCGGGCGTGGCCATCCACCAGACGGGCGACTGGTCGGCGGGATTTCCCGGCACCTGGTTTCTGGACCCGCACGACTCGCTCTTCCAGCGATTCGGGCGGCAATTCATCAAGCGACAGACGGAACTGTTCGGGACCGACCATCTCTACGCCGCCGATCCGTTCAACGAGATCAACCCACCCACGAACGACTCGACGTTCATCGCCGGCATGGGAAGTGCCATCTACGCGGGCATGCACTCCGCCGACTCCAGCGCCACGTGGGTGATCCAGGCCTGGTTCCTGGTGAACGATGCGAAGTTCTGGCAGGCGCCGCAGGCCGAGGCGCTCCTGGGCGCGGTGCCCAACGACCGGATGC
The DNA here is from genome assembly GCA_035533015.1 of Gemmatimonadaceae bacterium. Classification (NCBI taxonomy): domain Bacteria; kingdom Pseudomonadati; phylum Gemmatimonadota; class Gemmatimonadia; order Gemmatimonadales; family Gemmatimonadaceae; species Gemmatimonadaceae bacterium. Next base: position 22,971 of record DATLUQ010000035.1, read on the forward strand.
TGGTGCTGGACCTGTGGGGCGACCGCGTGCCCGCATGGAAGGTGCGCGATGCCTTCTACGGCAAGCCGTGGATATGGAATGTGCTATATAACTTCGGCGGCAAGACCAGCCTGAACGGCGACCTGCCGCAGATCGCCGCCAACCTCGACAGCGCCATCCGGAGCCCCGCCAAGGGGCGGCTGGAAGGGCTCGGGATGACGATGGAGGGATTGGGCACCAACCCGATCGTCCCGGATTTCGTGATGGATCAGGTGTGGCGCGACAGCGTGCCGAACGTGACCACGTGGACCCGCGGCTACGTGACTCGTCGCTATGGCCGGTTCGATGCCTCGGCGTGGAGCGCGTGGCAACTGCTGCTCGCCACCGCGTTCAAATCCGCGGCGCAGACGGGGAACTTCCTTGCCGAGCGTCCGCAGTTCTATATGAAGGGGCGGTCGTACCGAACCGAGCCCATCGCGCCGTACGACGACCGGATCCTGGCCAACGCGCTGGATTCGCTGCTCGCCGCGGCGCCGGTGCTCGGCGCCAACGATGCCTACCGCTACGACGTGGTGAATCTGACCCGGCAGGTGCTTGGCCAGCTGGGGCTGCCGCTCGTGAACAAGGTGCAGGCCGCCTACGGCCACAAGGATCGCGCTGCACTGCTCGCGGCGGAGGGGCAGGTGGAGGCGCTGCTGACGGACCTCGACACCCTGGTGGGAACGCGGCGTGAGTTCCTGCTCGGCCGGTGGATTGCCGACGCCAGGCGCTGGGGGACGAACGACGCGGAGCGTCGCCTGTACGAGTGGAATGCGCGCAACATCATCACGCTGTGGGGCACCAAGTGCACCGAGGGTGAGAACGACGACCTGAACCTCTACGCCTACAAGGAGTGGGAGGGCATGTTCACCTCTTACTTCTTGCCGCGGTGGGAGGCGTTCTTCGCGCAGCTCAACTCGTCGTTCGACGGCGGTACCGCGTTCGACCGGAAGCCGTTCGCCGAGGTGTCGTGCGAGTGGGAGCAGCTGTGGTCGCGCGATACGACGCCGTTTCGCACGCAGCCGGTGGGCGATCCGGTAGCGACGGCCCAGCGGCTCGTGGGCAAGTGGCGGGGGGAGTTGGCGGGCGATTTCGAGGGATCGCCCTGAGCCCCAGCTCCCCCGTCTATTGACTCGCCTTCCGGCGTAATGGGGACCGGTGCCCCCACGACCTCCCTGCCGATCTCTCTTGTTGCTGCTCGATCCGCACCGCGGCTGCTGGGACCTCTCGCTCATTGCGCATACGCCGACTTCGAGAATCGGCCCTGCCGATCGCTTCCCGATGAAACGCACGCTCCCCGGATCTGAAGCGCTTGCCTCACTGATCATCCCGCGGCGTGGATGTGCATATGGCCATCAGGCGACTGTTTGGTGTCCTGCGGGTCCACCCGTTCGAAGTCCGATGATCGCGCGGATACCAGGGCCGGGCCGCGGTCGGACATGACCTTGGTCACGAAGCGCTGCGATTCGGATACGCGCTCGATCTCGACAGCGATCGCATCGATCGACTGTTCAAGGCGACTGAAGCGGTCGGCGACGTCGCGCTCGAACTCGCGGCTCGGGGCCGGCTTCCGGCGCCGCAACGCGAGCAATGCCATGAACCCGCAAGCACAGATCGTGCTGCAGCCAAGGGCGAGGGAAACGACTTCATTGATCCCCATCAGGTCCCCCGGCGTAACAGCAGAATCGCTTCAGCGTTCAACTCATGGAGTGGATACGGCGGGATCTGGCCGGTGGTCTCTTCTGGGCCGCGGCACCGCTGCCGGACTGTAATCTTCCTGGCAGGTACGGCGAGTACGTTCGTCGTACACTCAGCGAACCCTCACCGAGACCGACCATGCGTCCCCTCCGCGCGTCCGCAATTACCGCCTTCGCTCTGGCGATCCTCGCAGCGCCCAATCTCACGGCCCAGACCGCCCACTATCACGTGGTCAAGACGATCGAACTCGGCCATACCCGGGCTGACTACGTCACGGTCGATCCGGTGGGCCGGCGCCTCTATGGCCTGGGTGACAAGGTCATCGACGTGGACCACGACAGCATCATCGGGAGCGTGGAGGGCGGGGGCGGCGGCTACGCGATTGCCGCGGACCTGAATCGCGGCTTCGTCCGCAACGGGATAGTCTTCGACCTCAAGACGCTCGCCGTCACGGGCCACGTGGACGCCAGGGGCGACGGCATTCGCTACGATCCCTTCACCCATCGGGCGTTCACCTGGGAGGGCCCGAACGCCTGGGTGCTGGACATGCGGACCGGCAAGCTGATCACCAAGTCGACGCTCGGCGACGGGCTCGAATCGGGCGTGGCCGACGGGCGTGGATACCTGTTTCTCAATGTCGAAGACTCGGGGTACGTGCGGCGGGTCGATGCCCGGACGCTCAAGATCGGACCCACGTACGAGATTCCCGGCTGCGGGCATGCGCAGGGGTTGTCCATGGATACCCGCACGCGGCGGCTCTTCATGGCGTGCGACACGAACGTGATGGTCGTCAATGCCGACAACGGGAACGTCGTGGCACGCATCGGAGTGCCCAGTCGCGCCGACATGAATTGCTTCGACCCGGTGACCCGGCTTGCCTTCAATCCCAATCGCGTGGACAGCACGTTGACCGTCATTCACGAGGACTCGCCCGATAAGTTCTCGGTGGTCGAGAAGGTGCCGATGGGCGGCGCGGCTCGGACCTGCGGGGTGGACGAGAGGACGCACAAGGTATACGTCTTCTACTACGAGGGCACGACGCGAGAGAACGCGCAGCTCGTGCTGGCGGTGCTGGCGCCGTAACCGGCGGCGCGGTCACGCTCTGGGTGCTGGCGGGCTCGAGCCCGCTGGCGCGCGTGGTCGGCGCTGCCTGGTTCGCAACCGGTGTGCTGGTGTTCGTCGCCAACGGCGAACCCGTCGACTAGGTTTCCTCTCTCAACGCGCCTCTGGCACCTCCCGAGTGCCTTCACGCATTATCGGACCGCGGAGTGTCAGTATGTCGGCCAAGAGGATCATCGCAGTATTCGGCGCCACAGGTGCACAGGGAGGCGGCCTCGCGCGCGCCATCGCCGCGGACCGCGACGGGCCGTTCGCCGCACGTGGCATCACCCGCAATCCGAACTCCGACAAGGCGAAGGCTCTCGCCGCGCTCGGGGTGGAAGTGGTCGCGGCCGATGCGGACGATGCCTCCACCTTGCCGGGCGCCCTGGCGGGGGCATACGGTGCCTATTGCGTCACGAACTTCTGGGAACACCTTTCGGCGGAGCGCGAAGGGGTCCAGGCCGCGGCCATGGCACGGGCCGCGCGGCAGGCGAAGCTGCAGCATGTAGTCTGGTCGACGCTCGAGGACACGCGCAAATGGGTGCCGCTTTCCGACAATCGCCTGCCCACACTGTACGGCAAGTACAAGGTGCCGCACTTCGATTCCAAGGGCCAGATGGACGACCTGTTCACCAGGGAGGCCGCGCCCACCACGTTCCTGTTGGCCGCGTTCTACTGGGAGAACTTCATCCACTTCGGTATGGCCCCGCGCGTCGGCGAGGACGGCAACCTCGTGCTGGCCATGCCGCTCGGTGGCGCCAAGTTGCCGGGCATCGCCACCGAGGATATCGGCCGGTGCGCGTACGGCGTGTTCCGCAAGGGCGTGAGCACGGTCGGGGAGCACATCGGCATCGCTGGCGAGTCGCTCTCGGGCGCCGAAATGGCGGCCAAGATGGGGCGCGCGCTCGGGCGCACGGTGAACTTCTTCGACATGCCGTTTGACGCCTATCGCGGGCTGGCTTTTCCCGGCGCCCAGGATCTCGGCAACATGTTCCAGTTCCACGCGATTCTCGGCGACGAGTTCCAGCGGAACCGCGACCCGAAACGCGCTCGCGAGCTGAATCCCGCGTTGCTCGACTTCGACGCGTGGCTAGCGGCCAACATTACGAGGTTTCCCATCGGCACGTGAGCATTCGAGGCCGGCAGCTTTCCGTTAGCATGGGGGCGTCGCCGCCAGGTTGATCCCGGCGCCCGGTGTGCCAGATTTGCATCTACCGTCTCGCCGCCAGACTCCGACCCCGGTGCAATGCCAACACTCCGTGCAGTACTCGAGAGATCGGCCGTCCTGCTTCTGCCGCTCTCCGCTGTGGCCCACACGCCGGTTGTGCGCCCGGTGCCGGCGCCTAGTCGCGTGGCGGTTGTCGGTCTCCGCGCGGAATACCTCACCGACCCCGTTGGGCTGGACGCGATGCGCCCGCGCCTGAGCTGGCGCATCGCGAGCGGCGTCCGCAACACGGTGCAGTCGGACTACGAGGTGCAGGTGGCGACCAGCGAGGCCGCGCTCGCGCACGGCGTCCACCTGGTGTGGGATTCGGGAAAGCTGAAGTCCGACGCGTCCGTGTTCGTGAACGATGCCGGGCCGGCGCCGGCGTCAGCCACGCGTTACTACTGGCGCGTGCGCGTCTGGACCGCGGCCGGCGACGTCTCCGCATGGAGTCCGGCGGCCTACTGGGAGACGGGACTGCTCCGCGCCACGGACTGGACTGCCAAGTGGATAGGCCCGGCTCCCCAGCCTGGCGACAGCGGCGTCACGCCATCGCCGCTGCTGCGCCGCGAGTTCGAACTGCACGGCCGGGTGCGCTCGGCACGGCTGTACGTGACGAGCCTCGGCCTCAACCAGGTGTATCTCAATGGCCGGCGAGTAGGCCGCGCGGAACTCACGCCCGGCTGGACGTCGTACCACCACCGCTTGGAGTATCTGACGTACGACGTCACGGCGCTGCTCCGCGCCGGCGACAACGCGGTGGGCGCGATGCTCGGCGACGGCTGGTACCGCGGGTATCTGGGGTTCGACCACGCGCGCAACCTGTACGGCGAACATCGCGCGCTGCTGCTGCAGCTGGACGTCCGCTACGATGACGGACGCACGGAACGCATAGCGTCCGACGGGAAATGGAAGACGATCGACGGCCCCGTGCGATCGTCCGACATCTACAACGGCGAGACGTACGATGCGCGCCTGGAGCGTACGGGATGGACGTCGGCTCCGTACGACGACGGCAGTTGGGCGCCGGTGGCCGTGCTCGACGCGCCGGCCGCGCAGTTGGTGGCGCCCGTGGCGCCCCCCGTGCGGCGGGTGCGGGAACTCAAGCCGGTGTCGATACGCACCGCTCCGAACGGAGAGATCGTGTTCGACCTTGGCCAGAACTTCGCCGGCTGGGCCCGGCTCACCGTGCACGGGCCGGCGGGCACGCCGGTTACCATGCGCTTCGCCGAGGTGCTCGACCATGACGGGAACATCTACACGGGCAATCTTCGGCGGGCCGAGCAGACCGACCGCTACATACTGAAGGGCGGGGGGACCGAGGTCTACGAGCCGCACTTCACGTACCACGGGTTCCGGTACGTTGCCGTGTCGGGGCTTCCGGGAGCGCCCGACAGCTCGACGATCACTGGTATCGCGTTGTCGTCGGATCTCGAGCGGACCGGTACGTTCGTCACGTCCGACACGATGCTGAATCAGCTCCAGCACAACATTCAGTGGGGGCAGCGCAGCAACTTCATGGGCGTGCCCACCGACTGCCCACAGCGCGACGAGCGGCTGGGGTGGACCGGCGACGCCCAGGTGTTCGCGCGCACCGCGGCGTTCAACATGGACGTCGACGGGTTCTTCTCGAATTGGCTTGCCGATGTGGCCATCGATCAGCACGCGGACGGCAGCCTGCCGTGGGTGATTCCCAACCCTATGGGCGGCGACTCCACCGACAAGGCGGGCACGGCCGGTTGGGGGGACGCGTCGGTGATCGTGCCGTGGACGATGTTTCTCGCCTACGGCGACCGTGGGCTGCTGGCGCGCCAGTATCCGAGCATGCGCGCGTGGGTGGATTTCGAGAAGCGGCAGACCGGTGCCGACCACGTGTGGCGTCCGGGATGGCAGTTCGGCGACTGGCTGGCCTATCACAGTACCGACGCGGGCTATCCGGGCGCGACCACCGGCACCGATCTGATCGCCACGGCGTTCCTGGCGCACTCTGCCGATCTGGTGGCGCGCGCCGCGCGGGCATTAGGGAAAGCGGATGACGCGGCCGAGTACGAGGCGCTGTTCCGCACGGAACGCTCGGCGTTCGACCATGAGTTCGTGACGCCGGCGGGGCGGGTGGGCGAGAGCACGCAGACCGCGTACGCGCTGGCCCTGCAGTTCGACCTGCTGCCCGATTCGCTCACCGCCACGGCCGGCGCGCGGCTCGTGCAGGACGTGCACCTGCACGACGGGCATCTCACCACCGGGTTCCTGGGCACGCCGTACATCCTGGACGCGCTGGCGCGCACCGGCCACCTGCATGCGGCGTACGCGCTGCTGCTGCAGCGCACGTATCCGTCGTGGCTCTATCCCATCACGCGGGGCGCGACGACCATGTGGGAGCGGTGGGACGGCATCGAGCCTGATGGGACGTTCGAGGATCCGAGCATGAATTCGTTCAACCATTACGCGTTCGGCGCCGTGGGCGATTGGATGTACCGGACCATCGGTGGTCTCGACGTCGATCCGGCGGCACCGGGATATAAACATTCACTGATTGCACCGCGACCCGGCGGTGGCCTGACGAGCGCCCGCGCGTCCATCGTCACGCAGTACGGCACGCTGGCGTCGGCGTGGCGGCTGGAGGACTCGGTATTCACGCTCGACGTAACCGTGCCTCCGAACACGTCGTCGGCGGTCACGCTGTGGGGCACCACGGTGGACCGGGTGCGCGACGGCGGACGGCCGCTGGCGGGCGATCCCGGCGTGCGTTCGGTTCAACAGCGCGGCGCCGACGTCGTAATGGAAGTGGGGTCCGGGGAGTATCGGTTCACGATCGCCAAGTCGTAAGTACCCCTCGGCGCGGAGCCCATTCACGCTTGCGGGTTGCGCTTGATCCGCACCAATGGCACGATTCAGAAATGCCAGGCCGGCAACCTGGCACCCCCCCCGAGCCCGTTGGTCTGAACGGGCCTAACAGCGCGAAGGCACCATATGGCGGCGACGCCCTTGAAGTCATTGCAGGCCCCGTCGGTTCGCACATTCATTGCGCTCGGCTTGCTCCTCGGTGCCTGTAGCGGCGGCAGCAAGGACTCGACTCCAACCATTCCGAACACGCTCACGACCGTCGTCGTGGCCCTATCGCCAGCGTCCATTCCCGTAGGACGGACGTCGACGGCGAGTGCGTCGGGGCTCGACCAGAATGGAGCGCCGATCGGCGTCGGTGCAGTCACGTGGTCATCGGGTTCACCCGGTGTGGCAACGGTGAACGCGGGTGGCGTGGTCAGCGGCGTCGCGGCCGGGCAAGCTCAGATCATTGCCACCTCGGGCACCAAGCAAGGTCAGCAGACGATCACGGTGACGCCGATCCCAGTTGCGACGGTAGCGGTCACGCCAGCCGCCGCGACCCTCGGCATCGGCGCCACGCAGCAACTGACGGCTACGGAACGCGACGCCAGCGGCGACACACTCGCGGGCCGAGTCGTCACCTGGTCCACGTCCGACGCAACGAAAGCAACGGTCAGCGCGAGCGGGATCGTGACCGGTGTGGCTCTTGGCACGGCAACGATCACCGCCACGAGCGAAACGAAGACGGGCACGGCGGCGATCACGGTGGCGATCATTCCGGTTGCCAGCGTCACCATCGCTCCGCCAACGGCTGTGCTTGCGGTGGGAGGTACCTCGACCATGACGGCCACCGCACGTGATGCCAACGGCAACGTGCTCACGGGGCGCACCTTCACCTGGACCACGAGCAACCCAGCCATCGTGAGCGGAACCGCCACTGGGAACGTGGTTTCCCTGACCGCCGTTTCGGTTGGCACTGATACGGTCACCGCGACCAGCGAGGGGAAGAGCGGCTCCGCGGTCGTGACCGTGAGCGGAAGCGTAGCCAGTGTAACGCTCGGCACGCCGGGGCAGTCCGCCGTGTTCCTGGACTCGCCCAACTTCAACGCCGCCCTGAACGTACAACCCGGATCACAATATCTGATCGCCGTAGTCAATACGGACCCGTCCAGCACGTTGCGTGAGGACTTCACCCTCGGCGCGAGCTTCGGATCGAGTTCAGGGTCCCGGGTGTTGTCGGCCCCGGTCGTACGGTCGCCGCAAGCGCCCGTTCCATCGCCCCGTGTACGCGGGCCGGGGATCGCCCTGAGCAACCGTTCCTTTAATGGCGTCGCCTCCCGTCTGCGTATGGAGCAGAACCATCTGGCGATGCTCGAGGGGAATCAGCAGATCTTCGCGCGATTCGGAAGTCCCGCCGCAGCCTGGTCAAAGGCGCGGGCGCAGGGTGGGCGGGTGCTACCGCTGAGCGCGTCGGTCACGCAGACGATCGGGTCCGTGAATAGAGTGTACGTGCGGAACACACTCGCCGGTTCGTGCACCACCGTGGATTCCATCGGAGCGCGCACGGTCGCCGTGGGCCAACACGTGATCGTCCTCGCCGACACGAACCTCACCACATGGACACAGCCGTACCGGCCAGATTCGGCGTTCTACCAGACATTTGCCAATGAGTACGACCAGATCACCTATCCAACTCTGCTGGCGTACATCGGCAATCCGCTGGCCTACGATGCGTCGCTCTCCGGAATCGGAAAGGTGACGGTGGTCATCACGCCGGTGCTCAACAATCTCGGCGGCCTCACAGGAGGCGGAACGGTCATGGCGTTCGTCAATGGCTGCGACTTCTACCCCTACGCGGCCAGCGGGGCCAACGCGAATTTCAGCAACCAGACCGAAATGATGTACTCGATGGTGCCGGCAGCGAACGCGTTCAGCGTCGCGAACTGGGAGAAAGAAATTCGCGCGACCGCCGCCCACGAATCCAAACACATCGTTTCCTACTCCGATCGCATCCTGCTCGGCAGTGGCGGGGGCGACGAGATCTGGCTCGAAGAGGGGCTGGCGCAGATCTCTTCGGAAATCTGGGAACGCCACTTCAATCAGGCCACATGGAAGGGGCACGCGACCTTCCTCCAGACCGTCGCCTGCGAGTACGCCCTCGGAGCCGCTGCCCCGTGCGACCAGTTGAACGACCGTCCACTCGCCCTCCTCGCCAGTCACCTGCCATTCACCTTCGCCTACCTGAAGAACGAGAGCGATTCCAATTCGGAGGGACTTGGCCTGGACACTCCCGCCAACTACGGCGCGGGCTGGACGTTCGCCCGCTGGGCCATCGATCAGTACGCCTCGACCGGCGAAGGACCGTTCATCCAGTCGCTCATCAACACCACGCAGACCGGCCTGAACAACCTCTCGGCTCACACGGGCCAGTCGATCCCGCTGCTGCTCACGTATTGGAACGTGGCCTCCGCCGTCTTCCAGACCCCGACCTATACGGCGGCCGACGTTCGCACCACGATTCCAAGCTTCAACTTCGCCGACATCTTCAAGGTCGCACAGGCCGGTCTACCCGGGAGCAGCTGGGTGTGCAATGGAACGCCGTGCGGTTTCTTCACCAGTACTGGACTGCCGGTATTTCCGGTGCAGCCCATCGCGTTCTCCTCGGGGCCGTTCTCCAGGGCGGTGACGGGAGTGCCCGGCACGTCGGCATCGTACTTTCTGCTTTCGGCATCGGCGGCGGGTGTCGAGACGCTGCAGTTGCTCAGCGGGAGTGGGGGTGTGCTGTCAGCGGGCAGCGGGTTCCGCGTCGCGATCCTCCGGGTGCAATGATGAGCGTCCGGGACGGCGCACGCCTGTTGGCAGTGCTGGCCGTGGTCGCCATCGCTTCCGCCTGCCATCGCGGGTCTGGCGGCGCGGCGCGAGAGGCGCCGCCCGTAGTCGTCGCCGACTCGGTCCAAGGGCTGGTCCAGGTGGTGGGGGGCGAGCCCTTTCCCCAGATGGTACTCGTCCTGGACGACAGTTCGCCGGCGGTCACGCTCGATGGCCCCCCTTCACTCCATCACGTTGCGGGCTTGCGAGTGGCTGTCGTGGGGGCCCGTGTCGGAACACGACTCACCGTGAGCCGGTTCATCGTGGTTGCCGCCAATGGCATTCCGGCCACCGACGGCACGCTTGCGGCGAGCGGTGATGCGCTGACGCTCGTCACGGCAGAGGGGAAGCGGTTCCCGCTCGTCGACCCGTCTCCGGCGCTTCGCGCGGCCGTCGGGCACCGGGTATGGATCTCCGGCCCGTTGGATCATGAGCCAATCGCCTATGGGGTCATCGAATAGGCCGAGTTCCGCGCGCAGGATGGGGGCGCCGATCCCAAGGGTCGTTCACGACCCTGGGGATCGGTCAGCGGTAGCACGCCGGGCGCCAACCCGGTGATTCCCCGGTGGCGGTTGGCGTCCATTTGCGCCCCCCGTGTCCGTACCGCAGCTTAGACGGTCCCGCGCGACCTTCCTGCCTTCGAGGAGCGGCCCCGATGCAACATCTGACCATAGACACCGGCAACACGGGCTTCATGCTGCTGTGCTCCAGTCTCGTGATGCTGATGACGCCCGGCCTCGCGTTCTTCTACGGCGGACTGGTGGGCCGCAAGAACGTGCTCGCCATCATGATGCAGAGCTTTGCCTCCATGGGGTGGACCACGGTGCTCTGGTGGGCCTTCGGCTTCTCGATGTGCTTTAGCGGCAATCTGAAGACCGGCACCGACATCGCGGGCATCGTCGGCAACTTTCACTGGGCGTTCCTCCGCGGGGTCTCGCTCGACATGCCCTCGCCGGCCAACGCGACCATCCCGCTCATCGTGTTCTTCGCGTATCAGATGATGTTCGCCATCATCACGCCGGCCCTGATCACGGGTGCATTCGTCAACCGCGTGCGGTTCCCGGCCTATATGCTCTTCCTCACCGCATGGCTCACGCTCGTCTACTTTCCCTTCGTGCACATGATTTGGGGCGGGGGGATCATGGCGCAGTGGGGCGTACTCGACTTCGCCGGCGGCATCGTGGTGCACAACATTGCCGGCATTGCGGCGTTGGCCTCCGTGCTGTACGTCGGGCGGCGCAAGGTCGTGGATCGCGGACCGCACTCCATTCCCCTCGTGGCCCTGGGCACGGGGCTGCTCTGGTTCGGGTGGTACGGCTTCAACGCGGGCAGCGAATTCCGCGTGGACGCGGTGACGGCGGTGGCGTTCGTGAACACGGACCTCGCGGCGAGCTTCGCTGCCATCGCCTGGCTCGCCATGGACTGGATGTCCGCACGAAAGCCCAAGTTCCTCGGCCTGCTCACCGGCGCGGTGGCCGGCCTCGCCACGGTCACGCCGGCTGCTGGGTACGTGTCTCCCAAATCGGCGGTCGTGATCGGTCTTCTGGCCGGCGTGGTGTGCTACTACGCGGTGGCGTTGAAGAACAGGCTGCGCTGGGACGACGCGCTGGACGTCTGGGGCGTGCACGGGGTCGGCGGGTTTCTCGGCATCCTCTGCTGCGGCATCTTCGCCTCCGTTGCGATCAATCCGGCGGGCACCGACGGTCTCATCCACGGCAATTCGCACTTCTTCCTCATCGAGCTCGGCGCGGTGTGTCTGTCGTCGGTGTGGGCATTTGTGTTCACATATGGCATGCTCTGGCTCATCGACCGGGTCACGACCGTCAAGGTGGACGAGGCAGGGGAGACCGAAGGGCTCGACAGCGCCCTCCATGGAGAGGTGGCGTACCTCGAGGCGGGGTGAAGGCATGGGGCGGCGCCGCCGCGAGGAACCCGTCGTGAGCGGCGACGACCGAGATAGCGATCGGACTCGGGATCGGATGGCGGCTCGTACCAGATAGTGCAGGCGTCGAATTTGGCGGGGGCCGGCCGGGCCCACTCGCTGGGGATCGGCAAGCAGTAGCACGCCGGTACCTGGACCCTAATACCCATACACTACGCGGGATGTCAACGCCTTCCGATGCCCAGCCCAGGATTTCTGCGCTACGCCGCGTTGCGAAAGCGCTGGGACCGGGTGTCGTCACGGGCGCCGCCGACGACGATCCGTCAGGCATAGCGACCTATTCGATCGCCGGCGCGCGGTTCGGCACGGGATTGCTCTGGACCGCGCCGGTGCTCTGGCCGTTGATGGCGGCCGTACAGATGATGTGCGCGAGAATCGGGTTGGTCACCGGCCGCGGGCTCGCGGGCGCACTGCGGCAGAAGTACCCGGAGTGGGTGCTCGCCACCGCCGCCACCGCCCTGTTCATCGCCAACACGATCAATGTCGGCGCCGACCTGGGCGGGATGGCGGACGCCGCGCACCTGCTCACCGGCGTGCCGGCGTTCGTCTGGGTGCTGGCGTTCGGCATCGGGATCACGATCGCGACGATCCGGCTGAGATATGCGATGATCGCCAATACACTCAAGTGGCTGGCGCTGATCCTCGCCGTGTACGTGGTCGCCGCCATCGACGTCCATCCCGACTGGGCTGCCGTGCTGCGGGCGACCGTCGTTCCGCACCTGCCGCACGGTCGAGCCGCGTGGGCCACGCTCGTCGCGATTCTCGGGACGACGATCAGTCCCTACCTCTTCTTCTGGCAGGCGTCGCAGGAAGTCGAGGAAGAGAAGGCGGCCGGCCATCTCACCCTCAAGGCGCGGCAAGGAGCTACCAAGACGGAGATCGGCGATCGGAAGATCGACATCGGGTTCGGCACGCTCTTTTCGAATATCGCGATGTTCTTCATCATCGTGACCACGGCGAGCACACTGCACACCCACGGCCAGACGCACCTCGCGACGTCGGCCGACGTCGCGGCCGCGCTCCGCCCGCTGGCGGGCCGCTTCGCGATGCTGCTCTACACCATCGGCATCGTCGGGACCGGTTTGCTGGCAATCCCGACGCTCGCTGGTTCCGCCGCGTACGCGTTCGCCGAGACGTTCAACTGGCGCCAGGGCATCGATCAGAAATTCACGAGGGCACGCGCTTTCTATGCGGTGATCGGCGTCTCGGTCGCGATCGGCATCGCGATGGGTTTCGTGGGCATCAGCCCGGTGAAGGCGCTCTACTGGACGGCCGTGATCAATGGCCTGCTGGCCCCGTTCCTGTTGGTCGGCATTCTCCACGCGGCGTCGGATCGCAAGCTGATGCTCGGCCAGCCGAGTTCGTGGCCGAGTCGCGTCGTGGTGGGCGTTACCACCGCGGCGATGTTCGCGGCCGGGATCGCGATGTTCGTGGTCTAGTGGATGATCCGCGCCCGCCCCGCGTCCGGCGCGGCGCCAGCCGGAGGTCCCCCACCCCCGGTTCGGCATATCCCGGCTTGGGGGTGGCGCCGGATCAGGGCATATTCCGGATTGCGCCCGGCTGCCATAACGTATGCCAACGGTCCCGGGCCCAAGGGCCCGGGCCGGGCAGCAGATTTGACGCAAGGGACACCGTATGACGCTCATGGACATTTTCGACCTGCCGCAGCGTGCCGAGGGGAACGACCTCGATGCGATTCCAGAGCTGCAGCCGCAGTCCGACTACACGTTGCGGTATCTCCGCGAACGTGCACTCGATGGCGCCGTGCCGGTGTACTTTGCGGCGATTCCGCGCGACCGCATCCGCCCTTTCGACACCGCCTTCGATCCGGCCAACCACCCGGTAGGTGCGGCTGCCGTTGCGCGGACCGAGGCCGACTGGCGCGCCGAGATTTTCCCTCGGGTCTGGGTGTACCCCACCCACGACGCGTACGTGCTCTCCGACGACTACATCCCCTGGGCTGCGGCGCAGCGCGCGCAGCCTGACTATCTGCCGTGCTGGGTGCTGTGTTATCCGAGCGTGGCCGGGGCTATCTATATCGAAGGGCCGATCGGAGCCGCGCGGGTTCGGCAGCTCCTGCAAGGTTCGGCTGAGACCCCCGCGCAATGATGACGCGTGGCATTTGGCACTTCCCCACGCGATCCGGGTAGGACCCACCGCAGTTTCACTGCTGGCGAGTGGCGATGCCGCCCCGCTCGCTGCCCACCCAAACTGGACCACGCTGCCATGGCCATCTGGAAAGAATCAGCCGCGCCGAAGAAGCCCGAACCATCCACGGGCCTCGACCCCGTCATCCGCCGCGACGCCGAGCCCCGCATCGACTTCGCGCCGCAGCCGGCATCCACCGCGGCATCGCCATCACCCAGCATCGCGCCGGTGCGGCGGGCCCCGGGGCGTGACGCCAAAGAGTCGCTGGTGAGCGAAGGGCTGACCATCGAAGGAACCATTCAGGGCACCGGCCACATCCGCATTGCCGGCCGCTTTACCGGCGACGTGAACGTGGACGGCAATGTGAGCATCGAAGCCGGCGCGAAAGTCGTGGGCGGGGTCGTAGCCGACACCGTGACCATCGGCGGCGAACTGGACGGCAACATCGACAAGGCGGCGCGCGTGGAGCTGCTCGAGTCGGGGGTGCTGAACGGGGATCTCAAGGCCGACTCTCTCACCGTGGCGGCTGGCTCGCGCATGCGGGGCCGGGTCGAGTTCGGGTGGCCGGCTGATCAGTCCAAGAAATCCGGTCTCAAGGTAGAAACCGGCTCGAACTGATGGCCATGGCGCGCCAGGGCGCACCGGGCGCGACCCGGGTTTGCCCGCACTGCCGGCAGTCGATTCTCGAGAGCGCGGCCGTCTGCCCCGTGTGCCGGCACCACCTGCGTGTCGGGGCCGGGGTGGACGTGGCCGCGCCCGCCCCGGCGTTCTCGCCCCTCCGCGTGGAAGGCACGATCAAACACCCGGGCAACGATGAAGCCTGGGAATACGCCATCATGGTCTCCATTCGCGACGGCAGCGGCGAGGAGATCTCGCGGCAGCTGATGGGGGTCGGGGCGATGCAAGGCGCCGACGAGCGCACATTCGTGATGGCCGTAGAGGTCTTCGCGCGAAAGCCGATTGCCTCGGTGGTCGAGCCGCGGTCCGAGCCAGTCTCCGTGCCGGTCAAGTAGCGACCGCGCAACGTGATGACGCTGTGACCGCTGGACCAGAATGGCGAGAATGCTGCCATTTTGGCGCGTGCGACCTCAGTCCGTAAATAATTGTAAAACAATCATTTAAGAGCACTCGCGCGCAATAACCTCGTTGCGTGGCACCTGCAGCGCGAGTACCTTCCGTATGCGATTAGCACTCTCGACTTGCGAGTGCTAAGGCAATGATCGCTGTTTCTACTGGCTGTCCAGTTCATGCAACGAGGGTACTCATCATGGCAGTGAAAACGCACGCCGCCTCCAAGGCCGCGCCGGCGCATACGGCCCCCAATTCCGCGCCCACCCGCACGCCCACCAAGATCGCGCCGCTCGCTGATCGCGCGGTGGTACAGCCGCTCGAGGAATCGGAGCAGATGCGCGGCGGGCTGTACATCCCCGATACGGCCAAGGAAAAGCCGCAGCAGGGCAAGATCATCGCCGTCGGCCCGGGCCGCTTCGAGAAGGACAAGCGCGTGCCCATGGAAGTGAAGGTCGGGGACCGCGTGTTGTATGGGAAGTACAGCGGCGCCGAGATCACGGTGGACGACGCGCAGGTGCTCATCCTCCGCGAGTCCGACATCCTCGCCATCATCGGCTGACCGTCCCCTCTGAATCGAACGTCATCTTTCCATTGAAGGAATCATATAATGACAGCCAAACAACTGTACTTCGACGTCGAGGCGCGCGCGGCGCTCAAGCGCGGCGTTGACCAGCTCGCCGAAGCGGTGAAGGTCACGCTCGGTCCCCGCGGCCGGAACGTCGTGATCGACAAGAAATTCGGAGCCCCCACGATCACCAAGGACGGGGTGACGGTGGCCAAGGAAGTCGAACTCTCGGATCCCGTGGAGAACATGGGCGCGCAGATGGTGAAGGAAGTCGCGACCAAGACCTCGGACATCGCGGGCGACGGCACCACGACGGCAACGGTCCTTGCACAGGCGATCTTCCGTGAAGGACTCAAGAACGTCACGGCGGGCGCGAATCCGATGGCGATCAAGCGCGGGATCGAGAAGGCCGTCGCGGCGGTGGTCGAGGAACTGAAGAAGATCTCGGTGCCCACATCGGGCAAGAAGGAGATCGCCCAGGTAGGCACCATCTCCGCCAACAGCGACAAGGAGATCGGCAACCTGATCGCCGAGGCGATGGAGAAGGTGGGCAAGGACGGCGTCATCACGGTGGAGGAGGCCAAGGGCCTCGAGACGACCCTGGAGACGGTCGAGGGCATGCAGTTCGACCGCGGCTACCTGTCGCCGTATTTCGTGACCGACGCGGAGAAGATGGAAGCGGTGCTCGAGGATGCGTTCATCCTCATCCACGACAAGAAAGTGTCGTCGATGAAGGAACTGCTCCCGATCCTCGAGAAGGTCGCACAGTCGGGGAAGCCGCTGCTCGTGATCGCCGAGGATCTCGAAGGCGAAGCGCTGGCGACGGTGGTCGTGAACAAGCTGCGCGGCACGCTCAAGATCGCGGCCGTCAAGGCGCCGGGGTTCGGCGACCGCCGCAAGGCGACGCTCGAGGACATCGCGGTCCTGACCGACGGCAAGGTGATCAGTGAGGAAGTCGGCTTCAAGTTGGAGAACGCGACGGTGTCCGACCTGGGCCGCGCCAAACGCATCGTGATCGACAAGGACAACACGACGATCATCGACGGTGCCGGCGACTCGGAAAAGATCAAGGGCCGCCTCAAGGAACTCGAAGTCGCGATCGAGAAGTCGACCAGCGACTACGACAAGGAGAAGCTCCAGGAGCGCAAGGCCAAGCTCGCGGGCGGCGTGGCGGTGATCAACGTCGGTGCCGCGACGGAGAGCGAGATGAAGGAGAAGAAGGCGCGCGTCGAGGACGCGCTGCACGCCACCCGCGCGGCGGTGGAAGAGGGGATCGTGCCGGGCGGCGGCGTGGCGCTCATCCGCGCGCAACGCGGGCTCGCCCACCTCAAGCTGCACGAGCCCGACGAGCAGATCGGGGTCGACATCATCCGGCGCGCGATCGAGGAACCGATTCGCATGATCGTTCAGAACGCGGGCGGTGAAGGGTCGATCGTGGTGGAGAAGGTGCGGGCGTCCAAGGAGGACGCATTCGGCTACAACGCCCTGACCGACACCTACGAGAATCTGGTGCAGGCCGGTGTGATCGATCCGACGAAGGTCACGCGGACGGCGCTCCAGAACGCGGCCTCCATTGCCGCGCTGCTCCTGACGACCGAAGCCCTGATCGTGGACAAGAAGGAAGACCGGCCATCGGCGCCCGCAGCCGGCGGCGGCATGGGCGGGATGTACTAGAACAGCTTCCGGTCTTCAGTCGAGAGTGGAGAGTGAAAACGCGGGGCGGGGCGGCGAAAGCGGCTCCGCCCCGCGTCTCGCATGCTGGACGCAGCACGTGGGTCGCGTCATCTCCGCCGCAGTCGCACGAACAGCCGCTCGGCCAGCGCCGGTCCGATGGCGCGAATGCTGCCCCCCACCTTCAGGGTGATGGGACCGCCGAACGGCGCGCGCTCCACCACCCGCACGGTGCTCCCCCGCTTGATCTCGAGGTCGGTGAGATAGCGCAGAAGATCGGGGTCGTCATCTGAGATGCGCATGACCTCCGCCGTCGCACCGACCTTGACGTCGCCGAGTGTGCACAGCCGCTCCTCCTCCTCCACCGCGCCGTCGCGGCTTGGAATGGGCGCGCCGTGCGGATCGACGCTCGGCTCGCCGATCGCCGCCGCCATGCGGTCGACCAGGTCGTCCGAGGCCGCGTGCTCCAGCCGCTCCGCTTCGTCGTGGACCTCGTCCCAGCTGTAGCCCAGCGCCTCGGCCAGATATGCCTCGATCACCCGATGCCGCCTGAGCGTGCGGAGCGCCACGAGCCGGCCCTGTGGCGTGAGGCGAACCCCGTGATACCGTTCGTGGGTCAGCAGCCCCTGGTCGGCGAGCCGCCGCACCATGCCCGTCACCGACGGCGGCGCCACGTTCAACTGCGCCGCGAGCGCCGTGGTGGCCACGGCCACTCCGCCGCGCGCCAATTCGTATATGGCTTTGAGATAGTCTTCCACGGGACCGGTGACGTCGGCGTCGGCCACCGCGTCGGCGCCCCGCGCGCGGGGCAGCTCGGGCGGGCGGGGGGCCGGCGTACTGCGCCGGGCACGCGCGGCACTCACGAGAGAGCCTCGGGCGCCGGGCGTGCGGCGGCGCCCGGGCTGGACGCCGGCTCGACGATCGGCACGAGCAGAATCGGCGCGTTCGTACGCTTGAGCAGCCGGGTCGCGACGCTCGTGGACCAGATCGCCTGCAGCCCCGCCCGCCCGTGAGTGGCCGCCACCACAAGGCCGTCGGCGTGCTCGGCGGCGTCGGCAGCCAGCTCTGCCACCGGCGCGCCGCGCCGGACTTCGGCCACGCTCGACACACCCGCCTCGCGCAGCGACTGCGCGAGATCTTCCAGGTAGGCGGTTGCCTGCTCCTGCTGCACGTCCAGGAGTACGCGGGTCGTGCCGGGAAGAAACGTGGCCCGGGGCTGGTGGTCTCCGGCCACGGTTTCGAGCGTCGGCACCACCATCACGAGCCGCAGTTGCGCGCCCAACGCACGCGCCAGCTTGGCCGCCAGCGGTAGCGCCGCTTCGGCCGCCACGGTGCCGTCGAGCGGCACCATGATGGTCGCCGGCTCGAACGGCGGGGGAACCGGCGGAACCCGTTCGGTGCGAACGAGCAGCACCGGGCGGCGGCAGATCTGCAGCACACGCTGGGCGTTGGAGCCCCAGAGCCCCCGCCGGAGGTCTCCCGCTCCGTGCGTGCTCATCACGACGACATCACTCGCCTGCTCGTCGGCGTGGCCGGCAATGCTCCGCGCCACGTCGCCCACCGGGACCTCGTGCACGTGGTAGTCCACGGTTCGACCGCCCGATGCGAGCCGTTTCGCCAGCCGTTCCAGATACGCATCGGCTTCCGCGCCCTTGGCCAGATGCGGCTCCCCGTGAATGCTGGACGGCGCCGCCTTCTCGATCACGTGGAGCAGGGTGATGGCGGCGCCGCACGCTTCGGCGAGCCGGGCGGCGATCGGAATTGCCGTTTCGGCCAGACGCGATCCGTCCAGCGGAACGAGGATCCGGTCCGTGCGTGCGGCGGTGGTCGACACGGGAGTCTGCCGCGGTCGGTTCGGGCGGTCCGCTGGGGACATGGTCACCATCTCCTCATTGCCTGTGAAACGACCGGTCAGCCGAAGTTCGGAAGGTGCCCACCAAAAGTCTGGTAGAGCAGGACGACGTTCAAGAGCAGGATGACCGCGGCGCAGAGCATTGCGAGCGTCGTAACCGCTGGGTGATTGACGAGTTTGCCCATGATGGCGCGGTTGCGCGTGAACATGATCAGCGTGATCACCGGGATGGGGAGCGTGAAGCTGAGCACCACCTGACTGAGCACCAGGGTTCGCGTGGGGTCGAATCCCAGGTAGATGGCCACCAGCGCCGGAACGAGCGTGGCGAGACGCCGCAGCCAGATGGGAATTCGAAAGTCCACGAACCCCTGCATCACCACCTGGCCGGCCATGGTGCCAACATGCGAACTGGAGACTCCCGAGGCAATGAGCGAGATGCCGAACACGAGTGCCGCGGCGCCGCCGAGCAGCGGGGTCAGGGTCCTGTACGCCGAATTGATGTCGGCGATGTCGCTGTGCCCGGTAAAATGGAACACCTTGGCCGCCATGAACAGCATGGCCATGTTGACCACGCCGGCCAGGCTCATGGCCACGATGACGTCGATCTTGTTGAAGTTGACGATCCGTCGGGCTTCTTCATCGCTGGTGGGCACGATACGCCCGCGCGTGAGGTCGGAGTGCAGGTAGATCACGTGCGGCATGACGGTGGCGCCGATGATCCCCACCGACAGCAGGATCGCGTCGCTCCCCGGCAGGCTCGGCACCACGGTATGGTAGAAGACCTGTCCCCAGTCGGGCTTGGCCAGGATGGTCTCGATCACGTAGCAGAGCGCGATCACGGCTGCGCACCCGCCGATGAACACTTCGAGTTGGCGGAACCCGCTGCCCTGCAGGGCCAGGATGATGAACACGGTCATCCCGGTGATCACCGCGGACGCGAGCATCGGCAGGCCGGTGAGCAGGGTGATGCCGATCGCGGCGCCGAGCACCTCGGCCAGGTCGGTGGCCATCGCCGTGACCTCCTGCGTGATCCAGAGGACGTAGCTCACCCACTGGGGGAAGCGGGCCCGGCTCACCTCGGCGAGGTTCATGCCGGTGGCGATGCCGAGTTTGGCGGCCAGTCCCTGAATGAGCATGGCCATGAGGTTGGCCAGCAGAATGACCCAGAGCAGGGCGTATCCGAATTTCGCGCCGCCCTGGATGTTGGTGGCGAAGTTTCCGGGGTCGATGTAGGCGATGCAGGCGATGAACGCCGGGCCGATGAAGGGCAGGATCGCCTTGAGACCTCGGGACCGCCCTTCGATGGCGTCGCGCGCCGCCAGTTGCACTTTGGGGTGCGGCGGCGCGGGGGCGTCACGGGTTGTGTAGGATCGAGCCACTCGGCCGCCTCCAGCGGGACGATGCAGTTGCCGTTGATACAGCCGCGACCAATAATTAATGTAGGCATTCCTAAAACACAATCGGTGTGTGCCCTTAAAAGGCGAGGAAGGCACGATCATGGGCCGGCGTAAGGGAGGGATCTTCGTGGGGGCGGCCATCTGCGGGCTGGCAGGGGCGGCCGCGCTCGGCGCCCAGGACGTGCCCTCGCCACACGACGCGCAACCCGAGCGGCCCACCGTGGCGACGCATGCCGGAACGGTGGCGCCGGGGTGGTTCGAGATCGAATCGGGGATCGAGCGGGACCGGGTGGGCCCCGGCGTCGCATCGCTCGCCACGCCGACCCTGCTCAAATTCGGCGTGGCGTCGCACGTGCAGTTGGATCTCGCGGTCACCACCGCGCGTCCCTCGAGCGCGCAGGCGCTGGGACTCGGCGATGCCGCGATCGCGGTCAAGTGGCGCCTGCTCGACGACGCTCCGATCGTCGGCGACTTCGCGTTGCAGCCGTCGCTGAAGGCGCCCACCGGGTCCGCGCTGCGCGGCACCGGCACCGGGACCACCGATGCATCGTTGCTCGCCATTTCAAGTCACGTCATCGGACCGGTGTCGCTGGACATCAACGTCGGGTACACCAGGCGGAGCGCGCGCGGCGACTTGGCGAATGCGATGTTGTGGACCGTTTCTACGGGCACGACCGTGGCGGGGCCGTTAGCGTTCGCCGCCGAGCTGTACGGCTATCCGGGATTCGGAGGGCCGGCGTCGGTGGGCTTTCTTGCCGGCCCCACGTACGCCGTGCACCCGTGGTTCGTGGCCGACGCCGGCTTCATCGCTCACGTGGCTGGCGCCCAGCCGCCCGCCGTCTACGCCGGCCTCACCTGGAACGTCGGGCGGCTCTGGTAGCCGATGGCGGCTTCCGAGACACGGCGCCTCCCTTCGGTGCGTCTCATAGCCGCACCTGAATTAAGCATCAGTGTGCCGCAACCGCCTGTCGATCTGCGAATGCCTCGAATGCGGTCGCGGCGTCGTCGGACAGGAAGCACCGGATTTGGGCACTGCGCTCGAACTCGAGCGCGGAATCCAACTCGGCGAGTGAAGCGCGACCCACGGACGCCTTGATCGCCTGCACCGCCGCCGGAGACGTTCGTGCCAGGTCGGCGGCCATGGCATTCACGAATTCCGTAAATTGATCTGGCTCAACGAGATGGTGCAGCAGCCCCAGGCGCAGTGCCTCGGCGGCCTCCACCCGGCGAGCGGTGAGCAGCAGCTCGCGGGCGCGGTCCACCCCTACGATGCGGGGCAGCGTCACACTACCGCCCCAGTCGGGGCCCAGCCCGATGCGCGCGAAGCTCTGGATGAATGCACTTTTGGTGCTGCCGATGCGGATGTCGCAGGCGAGCGCCAGATTGGCGCCGCCGCCGGCGGCCACCCCATTGACCGCGGCAATGACGAGCTTGGGAGAGTGCCAGATCTCTCGTACCACCGAATTCGCCGCGTCGAGGATGCGCGAAAAGTCGGCCAGGTGACCCGTGGTCCGTAGTTCGTGCATGTAGGCCACGTCACCCCCGGCACAGAACGCACGACCGGCTCCGGTGATCACCACGACTCGAATGGAAGGATCCTGACCGGCCTCGCGCAGGGCGTGGCCGATGTCCTCGCGCATGTTCGCAAAGAAAGCGTTAAGTTTTTCTGGGCGGTTGAGGGTGATGCGCAAGACGCCGGATGAGCATTCGAGCTGGATGTATTCCATGCGGGCGGCCTCCCGATGAACCCACTAAGAAAAGTTAACACTGTCCTGGGTGTGCGTCGCCAGGCAGGCTGGCGGGGAGTGCTGGACAGCGTGGACCGCCGCCTGCGGCCCTACAGCCGGCGCATCTACTTGTTTGCCCTCAGTACGCCGCGTCCCAATCCGGATGCGGTGGGCGCCGCCGCTACGCACGACATGCGTTTCGCCACCCCGGATGAACTGTGCGCCATCCGGTCGAGACCAGATACGACCTTGTCGGACAATGACTTACTCGCGGCTCGCAAGGGCGATCGCTGCCTGCTCCAACTGGACGGCAGCACGCTCGTGGGCTACGCATGGATTGCCGGCTCGTCCCTGGTGTACATCGCCGACGGCTTCTACATCCGCCTTCCCGACGACACCATCTACAACTACAAGGCTTGGACGAACCCGCAGTACCGCGGCTTCGGATTCCAGGCCCTGCGGCACCTGCGCCTGCTCGAGGCCACCGCGGCGGAGGGCGTGCGGCGGCTGTTCGGATACGTGGACGCCGTGAACTTCAATTCCCTGCACGGCGTGGCCAAGAGCGGATACGAACGCGTTGGCGACCTACGCATCACGCGGCGTGGCGGCCGGGCGCGGGTGCGGCTGGATGTGGCGTCGGACATGTGGTGTGACATCCGGCAGGTCTGAATGGCGGCGCCGGCGCGCGCCCGCTCATGCCTCGATCACGTCCCTGCCCACATTCTGAAGCCGCCCCGGAACGCGTTGGCATTGCTCCCGCGGCGCGTGCCCTCGGGCAGGGTCTTCAGCTTGGCCGCGTTGCCGCCGCCGATCACGATGTCGTCAGGTTCCAGGGCGGCGCTGAGTTTCTCGACCACGTCGGCCACGCGCTTCCGCCACTTCTTCTTGCCCAGGTCCTCGAGCCCCCGTTTGCCCAGATAATCCTCGTACGTCTTGCCGTTGTCGTACGGCAGGTGCGCCAGTTCCATCGGCTCGACGATGCCGTCCACGACCATCGCCGATCCCAGCCCGGTGCCGAGCCCGAGAAAGAGCATGCGCCCGCCGCGGTAGCTGCCCAGCGCCTGCATGGCTGCGTCGTTCATGATCTTCACCGGGCAGCCGAACGCCTTGGAGAAATCGAACCGCACCCACCCGCCGCCCAGGTTCGCGGGTTCGTGGAGCGGCCGCCCGCTCACCACGGGACCAGGATAGCCCATCGCGACGCAGTCGTACGTCCACCCGCGCGCGGCCTGCTTGACGCCGCGCACCATCCGTGCGGCGGTCATCTCGGGACCCGAGTCGAACTTGCGACGCGCGCCCGCG
Organism: Gemmatimonadaceae bacterium; assembly: GCA_035533015.1. NCBI lineage: Bacteria > Pseudomonadati > Gemmatimonadota > Gemmatimonadia > Gemmatimonadales > Gemmatimonadaceae > Gemmatimonadaceae bacterium. The sequence continues at coordinate 46,358 of DATLUQ010000035.1, forward strand.
CCCTTGACGAGCATCTTGACGTGCGTGCCGCCCACGTCGATCGCCAGCACGCGCCGGCCGGCCGGCCGTCTGACCGTCATTCGGCCGGTTCCGCCCCGCCCGTGGTCGCGAGCACCGGCGCGTGCCACCCACCGTCGGCAGCCACGAGTTCGTCGGCCTGCGCGGGGCCCCACGTGCCCGGCGCGTACGGCAGCGCCGGCCCGTGCGTCTCGAGCACGGGGTCGACCACGGCCCACGCGGCCTCCACGGAATCCTCGCGCGCGAACAGCGCGGCGTTGCCCACGAGGGCGTCGCCGAGCAACCGGTCGTACGGCGCCCGCGCGTCGGCCTGCGCATCGAGCAGGTAGAGTTCACGCTGGTCGCCCACGAACGCCTCGCCCACGCGCTTGACGCGCGCCGCCAGCGCCACGGCGGGGCCGGGGGAGAGCCGGAAGCGCACGTAGTTCGTATGGCCCGGGGCCTGCGCCGAGTCGGCGAACAGCTTCTGCGGCGGCGCCTTCAGTTCCACGCGCACCTCGGCCGCGGTCTCGGCCAGGCACTTACCAGAACGCAAATACCAGGGCACGCCGGCCCAGCGCCAGGAGTCGATGGTCAGGCGCAGGGCGCAGAACGTCTCGACGTCCGACTGCTTGGCCACGCCCGGCTCGTCGCGATAGCCCACGAACTGGCCGCGCACCACGTCTGAAGGCTGGAGCTGGCGCATGGACCGGAACACCTTGGCTTTCTCGTCGCGCAGGGCCTCGAACCCGCCGGTGGCCGGCGGCTCCATGGCGAGCAGCGCCACCACCTGGAAGAGATGGTTCTCGATCACGTCGCGCAGGCACCCGGCAGTCTCGTAGAACGCACCGCGCCCCTGCACGCCGAAGTCCTCGGCCAGCGTGATCTGCACGTTGGCCACGTGCTGGCGATTCCAGATGGGTTCGAGAAAGGAGTTGGCGAACCGGAAGTACAGGATGTTCTCGATGGCCTCTTTGCCCAGGAAGTGATCGATGCGGAAGATCGCCGCCTCGGGGAACACGGCGTGGGCCACGCGGTTCAACTCGCGAGCCGAGGCCAGGTCGCGCCCGAACGGCTTCTCGACGATTACGCGGGCGCCGGCGGCCAGGCCCGATGCGCCGAGCGCCTCGATGACCGTTTCGAACAGAATGGGCGGAATGGCGAGGTAGTGCGCCGGGTGGGCGGCACCGCCGAGCGCCTTTTTCAGCGCCCGGAAGGTGGCCGGGTCGGCGTAGTCGCCGTCCACGTAGCGGAGCAGGCCGAGCAGCCGGTCGAACGCCGCCTGGTCGTCGATGCCGCCGTACGTGGTGATGCTGTCGCGGGCGCGCGCGCGCAGTTGGTCGAGATTCCAATGCGAGAATGCGACGCCGATCACCGGCACGCGCAGCGCGTTGCGCTTGACCATCGCGTACAGCGCAGGGAAGATCTGCTTGTGCGCCAGGTCTCCGGTGATGCCGAAACAGACCAGCGCGTCCGACGGCGTGTGGTCGTCGGGCGCGCTGGGCATTGAGGAATCTTTTTGCGTGTCCGTCATGCGTGAGGGCATCCGGACATCCTATGCGGTGTTCCCCGAGAATGCGAGTGCGCCGCGCGCGTCGCCCGTGGCGGCGTGGGCCTCCACCGCTTCCTCGAACCGCATGGCGAAGCGATCGACCTGCACCCAATCGGTGTACTCGTGATCGCGGGTCGTGTCGGTGGATCCGCCTTCCTTTGCGCTGATGCGCTTCATGACCCACCGCAGCAGGACGTTGTACTTCGTGTAGGCGATGGCGCCGGCAACCGGTTCAACGATGGCCGGCCGCCATCCGGCCGCCTTGCAGAACTCCTCGGCCAGCCGCCGCGCCTCGGCGCGCTCGAGGGGATTGGTGCTCCCCGCCGAGCCGCTCACGGCGAAGAACGCGCTCGGGTTCGCGTTGAGCGCCGCGGCGTGCCGCTTCGCGAAGGCCGCGATGTACGGCTGATAGCCGTGCCTGATCATCGACGCGCCCACGAGCACGCCGTCGAATTCCCCCACCCGCACGTCGGGCGTCAACTCGTCACCCTGGCGGACCGTGACCACGTGGCCGCGCTCGGTGAGCGTGTTGCGGATGCGGCCCGCCACGCGGGCCGTCTGTCCATAGCGGGTGCCGTAGACGATGAGAATGTGTCGCATGGTCATGCGTCCTCCAGAGGGCTCGACTGCAGGATACCGGGAGGGGCGGGAGCGGTGGGTGCGGTGAACTTCCGGAATCGCTGTGGCGGGTTCCCTCACGCGGGAGAGGAATCACGGCGGTACATTCATGTCGGACCGACCGAGGCCTATGCCGATCATCGAGACCCAACACCTCACCAAGCGCTACGAGTCGCTCGTGGCGGTGGACGATCTCGAACTCGCCGTGAACGAGGGCGAGATCTTCGGCCTCCTCGGTCCCAACGGCGCCGGCAAGACGACCACCCTGCTCATGCTCACGACGCTGCTCCGCCCTACGGCGGGCACGGCGACGATCAACGGGCACGATATCGTGCGCGAGCCGGGGCGGGTGCGGCGGTCGATCGGCATCGTGTTCCAGGACCCGAGTTCCGACGACATCCTCACCGGCTACGAGAATCTCAAGGTGCACGGCATGCTGTACCACATGCCGCCGGCCCTGCGCGAGCGACGCATTGGCGAAGTGCTGGAATTGGTGGAACTCACGGCGCGCAAGGACGACCTGGTGAAGAAGTACTCGGGCGGCATGCGCCGCCGTCTGGAATTGGCGCGCGGCCTGATGCACGACCCCAAGGTGTTGTTTCTCGACGAGCCGACGCTGGGCCTCGACCCTCAGTCGCGCGACAAGCTGTGGCAGTACATCGAGAACCTGTCACGCACCAAGCGCATCACGGTGATCATCACCACCCACTATATGGAAGAGGTCGATCGCCTGTGCCACCGCATGGCGATCATGGACGAGGGACGCATCCGCGCGCTGGATACGCCGGCCAACCTCAAGCGCGTGATCGGCGGTGACGTCGTGAAGATGCGCGTGACCGCCCCCGACGTCGCCGCGCTGGAACGGCTGGCCTTCGTGCAGAAGGTCGAGGCTCGGGACCACGATCTCATGCTCACGGTCACCGACGCCAGCGCGCACCTCCCCGAACTGCTGCGGGCGGCCGGGTCCGTGGATGCGGTGGAGGTGCGGTCCCCCACGCTCGACGACGTGTTCCTGCACTTCACGGGCCGCGCCATTCGCGAGGGATCGGCCGAAGGTGGGTGGGCCGAACGCATGATGCACCACCGGTGACGCGATGAACGACATCCATGGGGTGCTCGCCATCTGGTACCGGGAATACAAGGTCTTCCTGCGCGAGAAGTCGCGCATCGTGGCATCGATCGTCACGCCGGTGCTGTGGCTGTTCATCTTCGGCGGCGGGCTGGGGAGCAGCGTGTCCATTCCGGGCACCAACTACGAGGCGTTCATCTATCCGGGCATTCTCGCCCAGTCGGTCCTGTTCTCGTCCATCTTCTTCGGCGTGTACATCGTGTGGGACCGCAAGGTGGACTTCCTCAAGGAAGTGCTCGTGGCCCCCGTGTCGCGCTCGGCGATCTTCGTGGGCAAGGTGGTGGGGGGCGCCACCGACTCGATGATCCAGGTGGTGATCCTGCTCGTGCTGGGGCTCGTGCTGAGCGGGTCGGGCGCGATCACGGGGCTCCACATGGATGCCGTCCGCCTGCTGCTGGCGCTGCTGGTGCTCGCGATGACCACTGTGGCATTCGTGAGTGTGGGGCTGATCATCGGCTCGATGATGGAGAGTCCCGAGGGATTCCAGCTCGTGTCGAGCTTCGTGGTGTTTCCGCTGTTCTTTCTCTCGGGCGCACTCTTTCCCATCGACAAGCTGCCGGTGTGGCTTGCGCCGTTCACGCTGCTCGACCCGCTCACCTACGGCGTGGACGCGCTGCGCGGCGTGCTGCTCGACACGTCGCACTTTCCCGTGGCATTGGATCTGGGCGTGATGGCGGCGTTCACCGTGCTCGTGATCGCGGCCGGCACCTACGCGTTCGAGCGGATGAAGGTCTAGCGTGGACGAGCGGTTAAGTGCCGAAATTGCCCGTTTTGCGACCTGCCTACCTGTCGCGTAAATGACGGTGCAACCTTCGTTTGCGCCGGTGTATACAAACACGTAACCGGGCTGGACACACCGGTCCCAATAGCGTAGGGTTCCAGGAGAGGAGGAGGTGCGTATGAAGAAAATCTTGTCTGCTGCAGTGTCGCTCGGCACGGCGTCGGCTCTGGCGTTCAGTCTGATCATGGCGCCGGTGGCGACTGCCGCGGCGCAGGATCCGACGCTCGCGCCCATGCCGGCTTCCTACCAGCCGCTGAGCGCCGACCAGTTGGACAATCTGGTGGCCCCGGTGGCGCTGTACGCCGATCCGTTGCTCGCTCAGGTGTTGCTCGCGGCCACGTTTCCCGAGCAGATCCAGGAGGCGGCGCAGTACGTACGCGCCAACGGGACCGACGGAATCGACGATCAGTACTGGGACGTGAGCGTGAAGGCCGTGGCGCACTATCCCACGATTCTCAACATGATGGACCAGAAGATCGATTGGACGTCGGCGCTCGGACAGGCGTACGCCGGGCAGTCCAGCGACGTGATGCAAGCCGTGCAGTACATGCGCGGGTTGGCCCAGCAGGAGGGGAACCTGCAGAACACGCCGCAGCAGCAGGTGGTGACCAACGACGGCAACATCAGCATCTGGCCGGCCCAGCCGTCGGTTATATATGTTCCTGTATACGATCCGGCGGTGGTGTTCTACCGCCCGATGTATCTGAGCGCCGGGTTCAATTCCTTCTTCAGCTTCGGCATCGGCTATCCGATCGGCGCCTGGCTGATGTACGACTGGGATTGGCCGGCGCGGCGGATCGTGTACACGGGCTGGCGGGGTGGCGGGTGGATCGCGCGGTCGCGCCCGTACGTGCGGCTCACGGGTGTGTACGTGAACCCCGGATATGGCCACGTGCGCTACGGCGATGGCCGTGGGCGCGACGCCGGCCGGTATGCGGTGCCGGTCAGCCACGGCGTGCTGGTCAAGGGCATGGGCTACCGTGAAGGTCAGATGGCGGGCGCCGACGGCCGTCAGCGCGGTCTCGTGACCCGCGCGCCGGCCCCGGGGCGGGTGTCGGTGTACACCCAGCCGCCCAATCAGGGACGGACGGCCCGCCGGTCCGACGGCTATTACCAGGCGCCGGCGGTGCAGCCGCGGTCGTACCGGTACGCCCAACCGCCGATGGTGCGGCCGCGTCCGTACGGCGGCAATTCACGGCCGGCGGTGGTCCAGCCGCGCTCGTACGGCGGGTACTCGCAGCGGCCGATGGTGCAGCCACGGCGTGCAGCGCACGCCCCATCTGCGGCTCCTCGCGGGCGGCCAGGGCCTGCGCCGTCCGGTGGCGGCCGTACCGCGCATCGCGGCGGCCACGGCCACTGATCGCGGCGTTCGCGGTTGAGTGGGATCACGACGGGCGCTCGGGACACCGGGCGCCCGTCGTGCGCTCGGCACTGCGTTCGGGGCCCGACGGGCGTTCAAGGATTCACCGATTGCGCCCGATGCTGCCGTCGGGCAATGCTACATTTCGCAGGGGAGTTCGATGGTCGGCCATTCTCGGGGGGATTCACGCATGACTGCCACCTCGGCACCGGCTGCCGGCCCGTCCGGCAAAGCCGCCCAGCCTCATCTCGCCGCGCCCGACGTCAATCCGTCGTTCACGCGCGGCGTGTTCCTCGGCGAGATCCACGAAGACCTCGTCTTTCCGTTCCCGGCGCTGAGCGCCGAAGAAAAGGAATCGCTGGACGCGATCCTCGGCACCTTCCGGGCGTTCGCGGCCGATCATATCGATTCTGCAAAATTCGACCACGACAGTCACTTCCCCGACGAGATGCTCGAGGGGTTGCACGAGCTCGGACTGATGGGGCTGAGCATTCCCGAGGCCTACGGCGGCTTCGGCGCCAGCGCCAAGGTGCACAACCGGGTTTTCGGAGAGATCGGCGGCACCGACCCCGCGCTCACGGTGTACTTCGGTGCGCACCAGTCCATCGGATGCAAGGGGATCGTGTTGTTCGGCACCGAGGCGCAGAAGCAGAAATACCTGCCCAGATGCGCGAGCGGCGAATGGGTGGCCGGCTTCTGTCTCACCGAACCGGGCTCTGGCTCCGATGCGCAGGCCATGAAGACCACTGCCGTGTTGAGTGCCGATGGGTCGCACTACCTGCTCAACGGCCAGAAGATGTGGATCTCGAATGCCGGCTACGCCGACATCTTCACCGTGTTCGCCAAGGTGGCCGTCGAGATCGACGGCAAGCAGAAGCAGCGCGTGACGGCGTTCGTCGTGGACGCGCACGCGCCGGGCGTCCGGCTGGGCAAGCTCGAACAGAAGATGGGCATCAAGGCGAGCGACACGCGCGGCGTGTTTTTCGAGAACGTGAAGGTGCCGGTGGACGACCGCCTGGGCACCGTGGGGCAGGGTTTCCACGTGGCGCTCGAGGTGCTCAACTCCGGACGCCTGGGTCTCGCCGCCGGCTCGGCGCGTGGGGCGCGGCGCATCATGCGCGAAGCGATCAAGTACGCCAATGAACGGCAGCAGTTCGGGAAGTCCATCGGGTCGTTCGAGATGATCCGCAAGAAGATCGCCATCAACGCGGTGGAGACGTACGCCACCGACTCGGCGGTGCAGCTGGCCGGCGGAATGATGGACCGCGGCGGCGTCGACTTCTCGCTCGAGACCGCGGCGTGCAAAGTGTACGCCAGCGAACTCGCCTTCCGCGCCGCCAACGACGCCATGCAGATTGCCGGCGGCATCGGCTACTCCAAGGAGTTCCCGTATGAGCAGGCGGTGCGCGATTCGCGCATCAACCTGATCTTCGAGGGCACCAACGAAATCCTGCGGGCGCTGATCGCCCTCATGGGGCTGCAGCAGCCGGGTGAGAAGCTCAAAGCGCTGGGCAAAGCGTTCAAGGATCCGCTCCACTCGCTGGGTTCGATCAGCCATTACCTCTCCGACCGCGCCAAGCGGCAGATCACGAAGCCGAGCTTCACCAAAGTGCATCCCACGCTGGCCAAGGAGGCCGATCAGGTGGCCGAACTGGTGCACAACTTCGCGCTGAGTGTGGAGAGCGTGATCGTGAAGCACGGCAAGAACGTTCTCGACCGCCAGTATCTCCAGGAACGGATGGCCAACGCGGCCATCGACATTTTCTTCGCGACCGCGGTGCTGTCGCGCGTCACGTGGGAGATCGAACGGGCAGGCGGTCCCGACACCGATGGAGCCAGACCGCACGTGGACATGGCGCGGATCTTCGTGCCCATGGCTTTCCGGCGCGCTCGCCGGAACATCCGGGGCCTGCGGCGCAACCAGGACGCTCGTGTGGACGCGATTGCCGCCCGGAGTCTGGAAACGGGGGAGCTGGGGCTGGAGGCCGCCACCGACGAGTGAGGGGCCGAACATTGCGCGAGCCCAAGGGTACGAGGGACGTCTCGCGACCCAGGTCGTGTGTCATGTTCCGTGCGTCCTCCATCCGTCTGCCGTTCGCCGCCGCCCTTGCGGCGGCGCTCGCCGCGTGTGCGTCCGGTGGGCCAAGACCACCCGATCAGAACCCGGCCCTCGTAGCCGCGGTGCGGGCCACGCCCCGCGTGGTGGCGGGAGAGAGCACGTGGGTGACGAGCGGACCGGGGTACGACATCGTGGCGTTCTCCAGGCGCGACATCGCCGATGTGGACTCGTCGGTGGCGCAGCAGAGCCGAGTGTACACGGAGCTATTCGGCAGTCCGCCAGCCAAAGTGGTGGTGAGCGTGCATCGCATCGCCGCGCCCACCCTGCTGAGCGCAGCGGGGATGGCATTCGCGTCTGGCCCGCCGCTGCCCGCGGGGTCCATGGAGCCCGTGGTCGACATTCCGCTGTTCGCTCCGTCGGCCCGCGAACACGACACGCCAACCGACCGCGTGATGCGCGCCTGGCTCTCGGCGCGTGCCACGACGCTCACCGGTCATCCGCCGGCCCAGGGCTCCACGGGGCTGGTGAACGATCCGCGCGTTCCCGATTGGGCAGAAGCGATGTTGCCCGCGCTCGTGGCACCCGGCGCGACGGTGGACCGGATGGTGGCGGCGCTGTCGGCCGCCAACGTGCGCGTCTATCCGTTGGACGAGTTCTTCAGCATGCAGCCGCCGGTGCCGCTGATGGCGGGTCTCGAGGGCGGCCCTGATACCGCCGCCGGCCGCCGGGGCGCCGCGGGCCGCGCTGGCCGTGGCGACGAGGGCGGTGGTGAGCGGGGTGGCGGCGGTGAAGGTGGCGGTGAAGGTGGCGGCTATGGCGGAGGGTACGGCGGAGGGTACGGCGGAGGATACGGTGGTGGGTACGGCGGGCGTGAGGGCTTTGGCGGCGACATGGGGCGCGGCGGCATGGGTGAGCGCGGAATGCGCGGCGGCGGATCGCCGTCGCGCTCACGGCCGGCCGAGCCGTTGCGCGGTGCCGCGCTCTACGAGGTGCAGGCCACGGTACTCGGCCATTATCTCATGGCACGCGAAGGTGCGTCGGCGCTCGGACAACTGGTCGACGCGCAGATCGCCGCCAAGCCGGTGGATGCGGTGCTCGCGGCGCAGTCGGCGGGCCCCAGAACGTTGCCCCAACTCGATTCGGATTGGCGGCAGTGGTTGAGCGCGCGCGCCGACCGCGCGAGGAAGCGTTGAGCGGCGCCGCGCCGTCCTAATGAAATCCTAACGGCAGGGGCGGATTGACACATGGCGGACTATTTTCTTTAGTACGATTGCTGGCCGGTCGCCCGCGGGGCCGTCGGCCGCTGAGGATGCCGCGCCGCCAGCTTCTCCTGACAGTTTCCACGAACCCATACCATGTCGCTTCTTTCCCTGGAGCGCGTCACCAAGCGCTTTGACGGAATCACCGCGGTGGACGACGTATCGTTTACCGTAGATCGCGGCCAGGTGGTCGGCTTTCTGGGGCCCAACGGGGCCGGCAAGTCCACCACCATGCGCATGATCACGCAGATCTTCGAGCCCGACGCCGGAGAGATTCGCCTGGACGGCGTGCCGCTCGCCGAAGCCGGGCGCGACGCCAAGCGGCGCATCGGATTTCTGCCCGAGAACAATCCGCTGTACGTCGAGATGCTCGTAGCCGAGTACCTCGATTTCGTGGGCCGGTTGCGCGGGCTGGTGGGCGCGGAGCGTGCTCGGGCCACCGACGAGGCGGTGACGTCGACGGGTATCGAGCCGGTGTTCAACCGGCCGATCGGCGAGCTCTCCAAGGGCTACAAGCAGCGGGTGGGGCTGGCGGCGGCGATCCTGCACCGTCCGGACCTGCTGATTCTCGACGAGCCCACCGAAGGGCTCGATCCGAATCAACGCGTGGAGATTCGCCATCTGATCGGACACCTCGGGCGCGAGCGCACCGTGATGTTGTCCACGCACGTGCTGCCCGAAGTACAGCATACGTGTTCTCGGCTACTGATCATCAACAAGGGGCGGCTGGTAGCGGACGGGTCGGTGGACGAACTCGTGACGCGCGCCACGGCGGGTGTCCGGATCGGCGTCGAAGCGCGCGGCGCGAACGCCGAGTCGCGGCTGGCGGCGCTGCCCGGCGTGCGGACCGTGGAAGTGCAGGACGCGGACGACGGCCGGTGGCGGGCGCAGGTGTCGGCATCGTCGGAGACCGACCTGCGCCCCCGCATCTTCGAGATGGCGAAGACCGAGGGGTGGACGCTCTACGAACTCCACCAGGACACGGGGAGTCTGGAAGATCTGTTCCGTCAGTTGACGGGCGTTTCCGACGCGGCCGCCGGCGTGGCCGAGGAGTCCGGCACATGATCGGGCGCATCTGGACGATTGCCCGCCGCGAAGTGAAGGCGCTGTTCGATCATCCCACGGGCTACGTACTGCTGGTCGTGTTCCTGGCCGGCAACGCGTTCATGTACTTCCGCCAGACGTATCTGGACGGCGAGGCGACGCTGAGGCCGATGCTCGAGCTGCTGCCGTGGCTGTTCCTGTTCTTCGTGCCGGCGGTGGCGATGCGGACGCTGGCCGAGGACAACCGGAGCGGCGTCCTTGAAGTGGTGCTCACGCAGCCGGTGAGCGAACTCGAGCTGCTCCTCGGGAAGTTCGCGGGGGCGGTGATTTTTCTGTGGATCGGCCTGGCCCTCACGCTGCCCATTCCGTTCGCGTTGACGCTCGGCGCCACGCTGCAGTGGGGGCCGATCGTGGCGCAGTATGTGGGCGCCGCACTGCTCGCCCTGGGGCTGGTGGGTGTGGGGGTGTGGGCATCGAGTGTGGCGCGCAGCCAGATCACGGCGTTCATCCTCGGCGTGGCCGTGATGTTCGTGCTCATTCTGTTCGGGCTCGATCCGCTGATCGTCGGGCTGCCGCCCACGCTGGGCACGATCGCGGCCAACCTGGGAGTGTTGTCGCACTTCCAGAACATGGGCCGTGGCGTGATCGACCTGCGCGACGCGATCTACTTTCTGTCGCTCGCCGGCGTCTTTCTGGCGCTGGCGTACGGTACGCTGCTGGGACGAAAGCTGGCGCCCGGCCGTGCGGCGCGGCGGCGTCTGGTGGTCGGCGTGGCGCTGGCCGTGGCCACGCTGGTCGTGGTGAATCTGATGGGCAGCCACATCAATGGCCGGCTCGATCTCACGCCCGGGCACATGTACACGTTGTCATCGGGCACGAAGCAGATCGTGGACGCGTTGCCCGATGTCGTGACGATCAAGGAGTTCGCGTCGGATGCCCTTCCGACCCAGGTGGCGCTCACCAAGCGCGACGTGGACGATCTGCTGCGCGATCTGCGGTCCGCGGCCCATGGCAAGATCCGGGTGGAGGAGCGCGATCCGAGCGCCGACACCGCGGCGGCCAACGATGCCCAGCGGCTTGGCGTCCGGCCCGTGCAGTTCAACGTCGTCGGTCGTTCCTCGTTACAGGTCAAGCAGGGGTACTTCGGGCTCGCCATCCAGTACGAGGGCCGCAAGCAGGCCATCGGGTACGTGAACGAGACCGATGATCTCGAGTACCAACTGGCCACCGCCATCCAGTCGCTGACGCGGCCCTCCAAGCCGGCGATCGCGCTGTACGACATGGCCACCGGACCAGGCGTGACCTTCCAGATCCTCAAGACCCAGCTGGACAAGTCGTACGACGTGCGCGCCCTGACGCTGGCCGACACCACGCAGCCGGCGGCCGACGTGAAGACGGCGGTGATCATCGGCGGGCCCGATTCGGTGCCGCCCCCGGTGCGCGCGCGATTTGCGGCGATGTTCCAACGCGGGGGCAGCGCGCTGTTCCTGGTGAACGGCATGCATCCATCGACGCAGGAGCCGGTTGCCTACACGAGGCCCGTGGGGTGGAACCAGGTGATCGCGCCATTCGGCGTGTCGGTGGTGCCCGATCTGGCGTACGATCTCGTGTCCAGCGAACTCGTGCCGATGCCGTCGCCCGCCGGCCAGGTCCTGTCGCGATATCCGCTGTTCATCGACGCGCACACGAGCGGGCAGTCGGTGGTGAACCGGCAGATCGACAACGTCCTGCTGACGTGGGCGAGCACGGTGGACACCACGGCCAAGTCGCCGTACGAGCGCACGCCGTTGTACGTGACCACGCGCGACGCCGGGATCCTCACCGGCACGGCGTCGATCAGTCCGGGACGCGACTTCCCGCAGGACAGTCTGGGCGTGCGGCTGTTGGGCGTGCAGGCGGAGGCGCGCTCGCCGGCGGACAGCGCCGCGGCGCGCGGCCGCGTGATCGTGGTCGGAACCTCGAACATCGTGGCCGACCGGATCGTGCCCCATGCGCCGCAGAACATGGACTTCGTGCTCAACGCGGTAGACTGGCTGGCGCAGGATGCCGCGCTCATCTCCATCCGGTCCAAGAACCGGGCGCTGCCCAAGCTCGCGTTCACCAGCGATGCCACGCGGAACGGCGTGAAGTATCTGAACCTGATCGTGGTGCCGCTGCTGGTGGGCGTGGCGGGGTTGTTCACCCTGGCGCGCCGGCGCCGCAAGACCCGCGAGCCGTACCGGCCGCTGCGCGCGGCGGGGGAGGGCGCCGTATGAGCACCAAACAACTGCTGCGGTTGGTCATCATCTTGGTGGTGCTGCTGGGTGTGTGGGGGGTGATGGTGCTGACGCGCCGTCCCTCGCACGACCGCGACGTGCGACTCGCCTTCCCATCCATCGATACCGCGACGGTGGACACGGTGGCGATCACGGCACACGGCGATACCGCGCTGCTCGTGCGCGCAGCCGGCCGCCAGTGGATGGTGAACGGGTACCCGGCCGCGAAGACCAACGTGCGGCAGATGCTGTACGCGCTCCGGGACACCAGCAACCGCCTGATCGTCGTGGCCCAGAGCCCGGCGGCCGAAGCCTCACTCGGGGTGACGGCCGATAGCGGGCAACGGGTGCGGATCGTGGCCGGTGGGCGCACGGTGCTCGATTGGACGACGGGGCACCAGACCGACGACTACGCCGGGCTGTACGTCCGGCCGACGGCGGGCGACGCGGTGTACGCCATGCACGGCACGCTGGTGGGATCGTTCGGCCACAAGCTGGACGAATGGCGCGACCGGACGATCGTCGCCCTGGCGCGCGAGGGCGTGCAGCGGGTGGACGTGGAGCACGGCCGCGATAAGTATTCCGTCATACGCGGACCCAAGGCGTGGATGGTGGGCCAGGCGACGGCCGACTCCGCGGTGGCGGCCCGGCTGGTCAATCAGCTGAATCCGCTCACGGCCCAGGCCTTCGCCACGCCGGCGCAGGCTGCCGCGGCGAATTTCGGCCACCCGACGGCGCGGGTGCGGGTGTTCGGGCCGACGGGAGCGCTGCTGGCCGACATCCTGTTCGATTCCACGAAGGCCGGCGTGTGGGCCCGGGCCGATTCCGGCCGCACGGTCTACCAGGTCGGGGACTGGGTGCTGGCCACCCTCGCTCCCACCGAACGCACGCTCCGGGCGGGCGTGCCGAGAGCTCGCTAGCGGCCGCCGGCCGCGCGATCGGGCGCGCGGCCCCGGCGCATGCTCACGGGCGGGCCGGCGTGGCGCTGTAGAGCTCAGGCAACTCCCGTTTGAGATTCACCACCTTGGGCGCGTCGTTGATCACGATGTACGCGTTGTCCGGGTGGTTGCGGGCGTAATCCTGGTGGTATGCCTCGGCGTCGTAGAACGCCGTGAACGGAGCGACCTGCGTGACGATCGGCCGGCCAAACACCTTGGCCGCCGTCAACTGCGCGATGTACGCGTCGGCGATGCGTTGCTGGTTGGCGTTGGTGACGAAGATCGCCGAACGATACTGCGTGCCGACGTCGGGCCCCTGGCGGTCGAGCTCGGTGGGATCGTGCGCCACCGCGAAGAACACCTGGAGCAGCCGCCCATATGTGATCTTGGATGGGTCGAACACGATCTTTACCGACTCGGCGTGGCCCGAGGTGCCGCTGCTCACCATCTCGTAGTCGGGGTTCGCCACGTGGCCGCCCGTGTAGCCCGCGGTGGCGCTGATCACGCCCTTCACGTGCTCGAACACCGCCTGGATGCCCCAGAAGCAGCCGCCCGCGAACACGGCCACCCGCTGGCCGGACGCGGGGGTGAGGGGCGCATCGACGAGGGGATCGGGGATGGTGACGGCGGCGCTGGCCACGCGGCAGGAAGCGGCGCTGAGCATGAGAATCAAGGCTCCGGCAAGAAGTACGGCGGGGGGCGTGGTTCTGGTCACGGAACGGCTCCCGGGGTGCCGGGCGCCCCGAGGGGCGTTCCGGTGCGACTTGGCGGCGCGGCGGCGCTCGGAACGAACGCCGCCGGTCCGTGCTGTATCAATGCGCGAGGAGCGGGAAAGTTCCAGGGTAGGAGAGTAGGAGGGGGTAGGCGCTGGCGAGTCTACGCCAGCGCGCCCCGGATCACCTCGACCGCCCGCTGCATCTCGGCCATGGTCCCGATGGACACCCGCAGGTGCGTGTTCAGCGGCGGGAATGGCCGCCCGAGCGACACGCCCTGCTTGAGGCATTCGGCCTTGAAGGTCTTCACGTCGCGCCGGATGTCCACCATCACGAAGTTGGCCTGCGAATCGCTGGTGGCATAGCCGGCGTTGCGGAAGAAGTCGAGGGTGAACGCGCGCGCGCTGCGGTTGAGCCGCTGCTCGTCCGCAATCCGTCCGGTGTCGGCCACCGTGACCGTCGCGCCGGCCAGCGCCGGCTGGTTGGTGTTGGTCTCGAGCAGCCAGGGGCGCATGCGTTTGAGCGTTTCCGGCCGGGCGATGGCGTATCCGAGGCGTAGCCCCGCCATCCCGTACACCTTGGAGAAGGTGCGGGCGACGACGACGTTCGGGTTCTCGAGCGCCAGCGGGATGGCCGTGGCGTACGATGGATCGTCCACGTACTCGTGGTACGCCTCGTCGATCAGCACGACCGTGGCGGGCGAGGCGGCCGCCACCTGCTCCACGAACTGCCGCACGGCGGCCGCCCCGAGCACCGTGGCCGTGGGATTGTTCGGATTGCACAGATACACCACGCCGGCGCCCTTGGCGGCGCTCGCCATGGCGTCCAGATCGAGCCGTAGCTTGGCGTCCACGGGCACGTTGCGAACCGGCGCGTTCACCGTCGGCGCGAACCGCCCCATGACCTCGAACGTGGGTGAGCCCTGGACGAGCGCGCGCCCCGGTCCGGCGAACGCCGCCGTCGCCACGCGCAGAATCTCCGTGGAGCCGCAGCCCAGCATGAGGTTCTCGACCTTCACGCCGCGCGCCGCCGCGATCGCATCGAGGGCCGCCCGCTCCTCTCCGCGTGGATAGCGGTTGGCCACGCCGAACGAATCGCGTACGGCGGCGAATACACGATCACCGGGCCCGTTTGGATTCTCGTTGCTGTCGATGCGGACGAGGCTGGCCGGCGGGACGCTCCACGCGGGCGGGTCGCCGGGTTCGGGGCGGCCGAGCGCGAGGAGTGCTTCGGCGCCGCGCGCCGAGATGATGGGCCGCAACATGACGCCGGCGCTGCCGGCGCCCACGGAGGCGAGAAAGGCGCGACGGGAGAGCGACATCGGACGGCTCCGGAAGGGTGGCCGCGAAGAACATAACCCGGCAGCAGCGGACCACAACCACGGGCCGAACGCCGTGGGCCGCGAGCTGCGATCCCGCGGCAAGGGTGCGGAGAGAAGGGAGCTCGGCGCTATTTCGCGAACGTACTCGTATGCCCGTTGACGGGCACGGTGACGGTGTCCTGCGACAGGGACAGGGTCGCGGCGTACACCGATGAGTTCGACGCGATGAGCGTGAGGTTGTTGCCGAGCACGGTCCATTGCCCGGAGGCCGTGAACGTGGACGTCGTGCCGGCGCTGCTGTCCGTCTGGCTCAGGGTGAATTTCACATCGGAGCCAATGATGAGCGAACCGCGCACGAAGATGCCCGAATCGGTCTGGGCGGGAAGATCCGTGCCATCGACGGCCACCAGCTGGTAGGTGCCGACCATGTGAAGCCCCGAGGCGGGATTGGCAACGCCTGTGTTGCACGCGCTGATCGTGCCGGCCGCAGCGATCAGTAGGGTGAGAGCCGAAAATCTGAGCGAGAACCGCGTCATATCGAGAACTCCGTGCGGCGGGCGTGGAAGCAACCGGAATGGATGCGCGTCGACGATGCCCGGGTTGAAGACGCCCGGACCTCATAAGAAGACACCTGCGGGACCGAAAAGTGTCACGCTGGCCGGCCCGCCGCCGCCGCAGGTGGCCGCCGGTGCCGAGTCCGAGCTGGGGGAAGCGGAAACTGCGAGGCCGATATTTATTTCGGAGCATGTCGATCCCGATCGCGTGACGGAACCGCGCCGGCCGTGGGCGCTCGCGGCCATCGGCGTGACGGCGTTCGTGGCGGGTGCCGCGTGGCTGCTGCGCGGATGGCTGGCCACGGCGCCGGCGCCCGTCACGGCCGGTTCCCTGGCGCCGGCGTTCGAAGCCACGACAGTGGATGCCTCGCGCGCAACGCGCGCGCTGAGCGACTACGCCGGCCATCCCGTGCTGCTCAACTTCTGGGCCACCTGGTGCCAGCCCTGCCGCGAGGAGATGGCGAGCTTCGAGCAACTGTATCGCGACGATGGCCCGCGCGGGCTGCGCATCGTGGCCGTGAGCGTGGACGATCCCGGCGCCGACCCGGCAATTCGTGCCTTCGTGAGCCGGTACGGACTCACGTTCGACGTGCTGCACGACCGCCGCTCGCGTGCGAGGGACCGCTACCAGGTGCGCGGCGTACCCGAGACCTTCTTCATCTCGGCGGACGGCCGCATTGTCGGCACGCAGTTCGTGCGTGACTGGGCATCGGGCGCGAGCCGCGCAATGGTCGATTCACTGCTGTTCGGCGGCCGTCCGTAGCGGGCCGCTGGTCCCCCGGCGCGCGCCGGTTCATATTCGGACGTTCGACGCCCGCCGCGTCGGGCCCCCGCCGTCCCACCATCCGGAGAATGCAGATGGAGCCGCGTGATCTTCGTCGTACGCCCGTCGCGTTTGCCCTGGCGCTCGCCGTCGCGTCCCTGGCCGCGCCGGCCGTGGCCCACGCCCAGCGGCCGGTCATTCCCACGCCGCAATCGGTGTTCGGATTTCCGGTGGGGGCCGACTTCCACCTCATCGACTACGACGCGTCCATCGCCTACTTCAAGCGGTTGGCCGCGGTGAGCGATCGCATCAAGCTGGTGGACGTCGGGGTGACGGCCAACGGACACCCGTGGACGCTGGCCATCATCTCGTCGCCCGAGAACCTGGCCAAGCTCGATCACTACCGAGACATCGCGCAGCGGCTGGCGCATCCCGAGGGGTTGGCCGCCGTCGACGCGCATCTGCTGGCGCGGGAGGGGCGCGCGTTCGTGGACATCAGCGGCGGCCTTCACGCCAGCGAAGTGGCCGGCGCGCAGCACACCATCCAGCTGGCGTATGACCTGCTGGCGCACGCCGACGATCCTGAGATGAAGGAGATTCTGGACAACGACGTGCTGCTGCTCTGGCCGTCGATCAATCCCGACGGACAGAACATCGTGGTGCACTGGTACGAGGAAAACGTCGGTACGCCGTACGAGGTGGCCCCGCTGCACGAGTTGTACGAGAAATACGTGGGTCACGACGACAACCGCGACGCCTACATGCTCAACGTGGTCGAATCGCGCGTCATCGCGCGCACCTGGCGGGAGTGGGAGCCCGACATCATCTACGTGCACCACCAGTCGTCGCCGGTGCCCACGCGCATCTGGCTGCCGCCGTTCGCCGAGCCGATCGCGCCGGAGGTGCCGGCGCTCATGTCGCGCGAGGTGAACACCATCGGCATGACGATCGCGCAGGAGCTCGAGTCGCACGGCATGCCGGGCGCCACGCACATGGGCACCGGGTTCGACGCCTGGTATCCCGGCTACATCGACTATATGCCGATGCTCATGAACATCGACGCCTTCTGGACCGAGACCGCGCTGTACCAGTACGCGACGCCCCACTTCTACACGATCCGCGATTTCCCGCCCGAATACCGCGACCTGCGACCGCGTTCCCTGTATCCCAGCCCGTGGAAGGGTGGATGGTGGCGGCTGCGCGACGCGGTGGACTACATGGAGACGGCGTCGCTCGCCGTGCTGGACTATGCCGCCAAGTACCGCGAGGAGATTCTCTACAACCGATACGTGGCGGGCACCAAGACGATCGCGCGCTACCGGAAGAACCCGCCCTTCGCCTACATCGTCCCCCGCGCGCAGCACGATCCCGTGGCGGCGGCCGACATGCTCAAGCGGTTCGCGTTCAATGGCGTGCGCATCGAGGCGCTGTCGCGCCCCGCGGCGTACGACGGCGTGACGTATCCCGCCGGCACGTGGGTGATTCCCATGGACCAGGAGTTCGCGCAGTTCGTGAAGCAACTCATGGAGCCGCAGGACTATCCGGACCTGCGCGAATTTCCGGGCGGGCCTCCGGAGCAGCCGTACGACGCCGCGGGCTGGACACTGCCCTATCAGATGGGCGTGCGCGTGGTGGAAGCGGCCGAACCGCTGTCCGAAGAGTTCGCCGGCGCGCTGGCACCCGTGGCGGGTAAGCCCGTGGACTGGCGCACCGCCCCCGGCGCCCCGTTGGAGACCAACGCCGAAGCGGCGGGCATCGAGCCGCTGCCGGGCGGCCTCTCGGGCGCGGGCGCGGTGGCGGCGCTCGACCCGGCGCAGAACAATGTGTTCCGCTTCCTCAACCGCGCGCTCGCGGCCGGGGGCGCGGTGGCGTTCCAGCCGGGCGGGCCTGGCGCGAGCGGACGGTATCTGGTGTCGGGGCTTTCCCCCGACAAACTGGATGCGCTGGCCACGGCGCTCGCCGTGCGCGGGGAGCGGGTGGCGAACGCGGCGGGCGCGATGGCCGTGCGTCCCCGCATCGCGGTGTACAAGCCGTGGACGGCCAGCATGGACGAGGGGTGGACGCAGTGGCTGCTCGACCAATATGAGTTCAAGTATAGCGTGCTCACCAATGCCGACATCCAGGCGGGCGACCTCAACGCGCGGTTCGACGTGATCCTCATCGCCTCCGATTCTCCGCGTTCGATCATGGACGGCTACGCGCACGGCACCGTGCCCCCGCGGTACGAGGGCGGCCTCGGCGCCGTGGGGGTCGGAGCGCTCGACGACTTCGTGATTGCGGGCGGCACGCTGGTCACCCTCAACGCGAGCGCCCAGTTCGCCATCGACCAGTTGCACCTGCCGGTGCGCAACGTGGTCGGCGATCTCCAGCGGAAGGACTTCTTCGCCAGCGGATCGATTCTGCGGGTGACGGCCGATCCGGCGCACCCCGTCATGGCCGGCATGCCGGCGCAGGCCGACGTGTTCTTCGACGACAGCCCGGTGTTCACCACGCTCACTGGGTTCGCCGGCTCGGCGCTGGCCACCTACCAGACCGCGGGCTCCCCGCTGCGGTCGGGCTACCTGCTGGGCGAGAAATACCTCCAGGGATACGCGGCGGCGCTGGACGTGCAGCACGGCAAAGGGCACGTGGTGCTGGTGGGATTCCGGCCGCAGTGGCGCGGGCAGCCGGTGGGCACCTACCGCGTGGTGCTCAATGCGGCGCTGTTCGGCGGCCGCGTGTCGGCGGGAGCCAAAGGCACGCCCGGATTCTGGACGGCGCCGGCTATCGCCCCGTGTGATAGTGGGCGATGCACTCCGCCTCGCGCCCGCGCACCACGCGGCGGCCCTTGAGGGCTCCGCGCGTGGCGGTGACGACGGTGCACTGGTGTTCGCCGTCGTGCCCGTCGTAGTACAGCACCAGCCAATCGTGGGTGCGTTCCAACCTGTGCGCCAGCGCGGTGTTCGAGAACAGCGCCGTGTAGTGGCGTCCGCCGCGGGTGGTATGGAGCACGGGCAGCCAGCGCTCGTTTCGCGGATTGAAGCGACGGGGCGCGATGAGCGGCAGCTCGTTTCGCCGTGCCTTCTCGCGGTATTCGCGATCCACGTTGAGCAGTTCGCTCACCGACAGCGGCGCGGGCATCTCGTCGGGCAGGCGCCCGCGCCGGCGGAGCCGCGTGGCGAGCGCATCGCGGATGCCGGCCACGCGTTTGGCGCCGAACCCCGGCACTCCCGCCAGGCGCCCGTCGTGCGCGGCCGCTTCGAGCCCCTCGAGCGTGTCGATGTCCAGTTCGTCGTGCACGCGACGGGCCAGCGTGGGGCCCACGCCCGGCACGGAGGCGAGCAGGGCCACCGGGTCGCTGTCGCCGTGCAACCGCCGGAGCATGGCCAGCGTGCCCGACTGTACGAGTTCTTGTATGGCGCGGGCGAGCGCCGGGCCGATGTCCGGCAGCGCCTCCAGCCCATCCAACCCCTCGTCGGCGAGGATGTCGGCGGCGGGGCGGTCGGTGTGGCGCAGGCGCTCGGCGCCGGCGCGCCAGGCCTGCACCCGGTACTGGCCAGCCTGCTGCGCTTCGAGCAACGCCGCGACGTCGTCGAACCGGCGGGCGATCTCGTCGTTGGATAGAGCGGGCGGCGCAAGCGTGGTCGTCATGGCGCGACCGGGGCGAGTTCGCGGTTGGGCCCGGACGTCAGCGCGGGCAGCTGATCGCGGGTGAGCGTCTCGCGCTCCATGAGCAGGTGCGCGCCCTCGTCCAGCGGGCCGCGGTTGGCCTCCAGGAGCGTCAGGGCTCGTCCGAGCGCTTCCTGGACGAGGCGGCGCACCGCCTCCTCGACTTCGCGAGCCGTCTCGCTGCCGTATGGCGGCGGCTCGCCGGGCACGTAGGCGGGCCCCGGCAGCAGTGCGCTCTGCGCCGAGCCGTATACCACGTGGCCCACCGTCTCGTCCATCCCGAACCGGGTGACCATCTCGCGGGCCAGGTCGGTGGCACGCACCAGGTCGTCGGCGGCGCCGGTGGAGAGTTCGCCGAACACCGCCAGTTCCGCGGCCCGGCCGCCGAGCATCACCGTGAGTTTGCCCTCCAGCTCGCCCTGCGTGGCGATGTACCGCTCTTCGGAGGGGCGCTGCAGCGTGAAGCCCAGCGCTCCCAACCCGTGCGGGATGATCGTGACCTTCTGCACCGGGTCGGCGCCCGGCGTGGCGAGCGCCACCAGCGCGTGTCCCATCTCGTGGTACGCCGTGATCTCCCGCTCGCGCGCGCTGAGCACGCGGCTGCGCTTGGCGAGCCCCGCCACGAGGCGTTCCACGGCCTGGGAGAAGTCGTCGACATTCACCGATTCGGCCCCGCGCCGCGTGGCGACGAGCGCGGCCTCGTTCACCAGGTTCGCCAGATCGGCGCCCGTGAACCCCGGCGTGAGCGCCGCCACCTGGTCGAGATCCAGTGCGGGATCGAGCGGTACCTGGCGCACGTGCACGCGCAGGATCTGCACGCGGCCGCCGCGGTCGGGGCGGTCGACGAGGATCTGCCGGTCGAACCGGCCGGCACGCAGCAGCGCGGCATCGAGAATCTCCGGCCGATTGGTGGCCGCCAGCAGCACCACGCCGCTCTTCGGATCGAACCCGTCCATCTCGGCCAGCAGCTGGTTGAGCGTCTGCTCCTTCTCGTCGTTCGAACCGGTGATCACGCTCGCCCCGCGCGCCCGCCCGAGCGCGTCCACCTCGTCAATGAAGATGATGCACGGGGCGCTCTGGCGCGCCTGCGCGAACAGGTCGCGCACGCGGGCCGCTCCCACGCCCACGAACAACTCCACGAATTCCGATCCATTGATCGAGAAGAACGGCACACCGGCCTCGCCGGCCACGGCCCGCGCCAGCAGCGTCTTGCCCGTGCCGGGCGGACCCACGAGCAGCACGCCCTTGGGCAGGTGCGCGCCCAACCGGCCGAAACTCGCCGGATCGCGCAGGAACGATACGACTTCCTTCAATTCGGCTTTCGCCTCGTCCACCCCCGCCACGTCGTCGAACGTGACCTTGGTGTCCTTCTCGGCATAGACGCGGGCGCGGCTCTTGCCCACGCCGAACAGCCCCGTGGGCTGCTGGCCGAGCGTGCGCCGCGCCAAGAGCCACCACACGCCCACGAACAACACGGCGGGCAGGAACCAGACCAGCAGTCCATTGGTCCATTCGCTGCGCGGCGCGCCGGAGAACGCCACGCCGCGCGCGCGTAGCTGGTCGGCGATCGACGGATCCACGCGCGTCGTGTAGAACGTGGTGTCCCCGTGTATGCCGGGGGCGGCGAGCGTTCCGCTGACGTAGCTGTCGCCCACCTGGACCGACCGCACGAGCCCCGAATCGAGCTTCTGCAGGAACGTGCTGTAGGGAACCTCCTGCTGCCCGAACGTGGGCGAGAACAGTTCGGGCAATAGCAACAGTGAGACGATGGCGAGCCAGAACAGCCAGATCCGGAGCCGCGCCTTTGGCGGTTGGGCTGGATCTTCACGGTTGCGATTGGGAGTCTGCTCGCGCTCTGCCATGGCCACTCCTCGTGCGCCATGTGCAACGTGCGGAATTATCGACCCTCAGGGCATCAGGGGCGCGGGCACGTGGCGTCAGGCATTGGCCGACACGCGGGGCGCCCCGCGGGCCGCGCGGGGTCAGCGGGAAGTCGGGGCGGCCGGTGCCGAGACCCTGGCCAGGAAATACTCCACGCAATCATCGAGCGAGCGCAGCTTCCCGTAGTCGGTCTCGGGCACGTCCACGCCCAAGTCCCGCCGCAGGGCGATCATCAAATTCAGGAAGTCCATCGAATCGATGTCGACCTGCTCGCGGAGGCTCGTCGCCGGGTCGATCTCGCTGGGCGCTACTTCGGGGGCGATCCGCGACAACGCTTGCAGCAGGACGGCTCGGATCTGTTCGCGGGTCACAGCGTCTCCGGCGCCTGCAGCAGCCGGTCGAGGGCGGCCACGAACCGGCCGCCGTAATGCCCGTCGGTTGCGCGATGATCGGCGGCGAGCGTCGCCGTGACCACGGGATGGACGCCGAGCATGCCCGCCTCTGCCCAGGGCCGCTCGGCGATCTTGCCGAAACCGATCAGTGCGAGTTGGGGCGGGTAGATGACGCCGAACACCGTCTCCACCCCCTCGTCGCCGAGGTTGGTCACGGTCACGGTCGCATCCGTCATCTCGGAGCCGCGCAGGCCGCCCTCGCGTGCGCGCCGTACGAGGTCGCGTAGGGCGTCCATCATTTCGGCCAGCGTCCTGGCGCCGGCGTCGTGAATGGCCGGAGCGATGAGGCCGCCGCCACGGAGCGAGATCGCCACTCCGAGGTGGACCGTGGCACTGGGTTGCGCGGCGCCGTCGATCCAGTAGCCGTTCAGGTTCGGGTACTCGCCCAGCGCGGTGGCGACGGCTTTGAGTAGCAAGGCAGCGGGAAGTACTCGCTCGTCCACCGGCCGCGTCGCGTTCTGGTTCTGCAACCACGCGAGCGCACGGCGGAGGCTGATGCTCGTGCTCAGGTAGTAGTGCGGGATCTCGCGGTTGGCGCGAGACACGGCCGCGGACACGGCCCGGCGCATTGCGGCCTTCGCGTCGTCCGCCGGCGCCCGCGGCGCGGACGGCGGTGGCACCGCCGCCCGCTCGACTTCGGCCAATGTGATGGCGTGGTCGCGTTCGTCGCGCCAGAGCGCGGCGAGGTCCACGCCGAGCTCGGCGGCGCGCTTGCGGGCCACGGGTGAGGCGCGGAGCCGTGGTGAGAGAGCGGGCGCGGGCGGGGCGGGCGCCGATGGCACGACCTTCGCCGCCGCTGGTGGCGGTGCGGGCGCGGGTGCAGGTGCGGCCGGCGGGATCGCGGGCGCCACTGTGGTGGCTGCCGCTGCGCCGAAGGTCGCGAGCACCGTGCCGACCGGCACCTTGGTGCCTTCGGCGACGGCGAGTGCCGCCACGACGCCGTCCACCGGGCTCTCCACCGAGAATACGCCCTTTTCCGTTTCCACTTCGGCGATGATGGCGTCGCGCTGCACATGCTCGCCGGGCTTCACGTGCCAGCGGACGAGCGTGCCGAACTCCATGTCGGCGCCGAGCGACGGCATGCGGAAATCGTTCACGTGGTCAGCGGCGGGCACGGCGGCGGCGCGGGGCATGGGCGATGGTTCCGGCTCATCCATCGCGCGTTGCACGCACGGCGGCGACGATCTCCGGCACCTGGGGCAGGGCCGCCTGTTCCATGTGTCGCGCGTACGGAATGGGAACCTCCGCGCCGCAGACGCGACCCACGGGGGCGTCGAGGTCATAGAACGCGTGCTCCATGATCCGGGCGCTGATCTCCGCCGACAGGCTTCCGCTGCGCCACTCCTCGTCGACGATCACGGCGCGGTGCGTTCGGCGCACCGAAGTGAGCACGGTGTCCATGTCCAGCGGCCGCAATGTGCGCAGGTCGATCACCTCGGCGTTCACTCCTGCGGTGGCCAGTTGGTCGGCCGCTTCGAGTGTGCGTCCCAGCATCCCGCCAAAGGTGATCAGCGTGGCATCGTCGCCTTCGCGCCGCACCGCCGCGCGGTCGATCGGCACCGGACCGGCGTCGGCGGCCAATTCGCCTTCGAGGTTGTAGAGCAGCGCGTGCTCGAAGATCACCACCGGGTCGGGGTCGGCGAGTGCGGTGCCCAGCATGCCGCGCGCGTCGGCGATCGTGGCCGGCGCCAGGACCTTGAGCCCCGGAATGTGCGCGTACAGCCCTTCGAGGCTGTGCGAATGCTGCGCGCCGAGCTGCCGGCCAGCGCCCGTCGCCATGCGGATCACCAGCGGCACATTGAACTGCCCGCCCGACATGTGCAGCAGCGTCGCCGCGTTGTTCATGATCTGGTCCAGGGCAAGCAAGCTGAAGTTCACCGTCATGATCTCGACGATGGGACGCATGCCGCCGAGCGCGGCGCCGATACCGGCGCCGACGAATGTCGATTCGGAAAGCGGCGTGTCGCGGATGCGTTCCGGCCCGAACTCCGCGAGCAGTCCCTTGCTCACGGCATAGCAGCCGCCGTATCGGCCGACGTCCTCGCCCATGAGGAACACGCGCGGGTCGGCCCGCATGGCGGCGCGGATCGCTTCGCGCACGGCCTCGCGGTACGTCGTACGCACCGTGGCGGGGACGTCGCGTGCTGCGCGTTCCGGGGGGACGGCGGTCACGGCGACGGTTCCCCGCTGTACACGTAGCGCGTGAGGGTGGCGACGTCTTCGAGCGGCGCGGCGTCGGCGAAGGCCACGGCGTCGTCGACCTCGGCGGCGGCGGCCGCCTCGATGTCCTGCATCCGCGCGTCGTCCAGCAGCCCGCGCTCGCGCAGCCGGGCCTCGAACGTGCCGATCGGGCAGCGCGCCTTCCATTGCTCGACCTCGTCCCTGCTGCGGTACAGCTCCGGATCGAACATCGAGTGGGCGCGAAAGCGGTAGGTGCGGAACTCGAGCAGGTGCGGCCCCTCGCCGGCGCGCACGGCTTCGGCCGCCGTGCGCGCCGAGTGCTCCACGTCTTCGACGTCCATGCCGTCAACCGTCCAGGCGGGGATGCGGTAGCTTGCCGCTTTGAGCGCGAGGTTGGTCTCGGCCTGCGCCCGGTCCAGCGCCGTGCCCATGGCGTACAGGTTGTTCTCGCAGCAGAACAGCACTGGCAAGCGCCAGAGCGCGGCCAGGTTGAGCGCTTCGTGGAACTCGCCTTCGGCCACGGCGCCGTCGCCGAAGAAGCACGCCGTGACGCGGGCACGACCCTGCATCACATCGGCGAGCGCGAGCCCCACGGCCAGCGGCAGTCCGCCGCCGACGATCGCGTTGCCGCCGAAGAATCGCGTGGCGGCATCGAACAGGTGCATCGAGCCTCCGCGTCCCGCGCTGCACCCGGCGCGCTTACCGAACATCTCGGCCATGATGCGGCGTGCGCTCACGCCCCGCACCAGCGCGTGGCCGTGTTCACGGTACGTGGCCACCACGGCGTCCTCGGGAGTGAGTGCCTGCAGGACCCCCACGGCCACTGCCTCCTCGCCGATGTACAGATGCAGGAAGCCGCGGATCTTTTCGGCCTGGTAGAGATCGGCGCAGCGTTCTTCCAGGCGCCGGATGCGCACCATGTCACGCAGCAGCGCCACCGCATGCGCGCCGTCGCCGGTTGCTGCGGGCGGGCCCATGGGCGTGGAGGCCGGGGCCGTCATCGGGACGGCTCCTCCAGCGTGGAGAGGTCGCCCTCGGGCAACCCCTCCTCGCGGGCGCGCAGCAGCCGGCGCATGAGCTTTCCGCTGCGCGTGCGCGGCAGCGTGTCGAGGAAGGCGATCTCCTTGGGGGCTACGGCGGCCCCGAGCCGCTTGCGTGCGAATCCCAGCAGGTCGAGCCGCAGTTCGTCCGTGGGCGTGTATCCCTCGCGGAGCGACACGAACGCCTTCACGATCTGCCCCGCCACCGGATCGGGCTTGCCGATCACCGCCGCTTCGGCCACTCCGGGGTGCTCGAGCAGCGTGCTCTCCACCTCGAACGGTCCGATGAGATGGCCCGACGACTTGATCACGTCGTCGGCGCGGCCCACGAACCAGTAATAGCCGTCGGCGTCGCGTCGGGCGAGGTCGCCGGTGAGATACCAGCCGTCGACGAAGCACTCGCGGTATCGCTCCTCGTTGCCGAGATAGCCGCGGAACATCGACGGCCAGCCGGGCTTGAGGGCCAGTTCGCCCTGCACGTCGGGCGTGTCGATGACCTCGACGCCGATATCGGCGTGATTGACGATCGCCGCCTCAATGCCAGGCAGCGGCCGGCCCATCGACCCCACGCGGACGTCCATGGAGCGGAAGTTGGCGATCATGATCCCACCGGTCTCGGTCTGCCACCAATTGTCGTGGATCGGCATGCCAAACGTGTCGGCACCCCACACCACCGCCTCGGGATTCAGCGGTTCGCCAACGCTGGCGATGAACCGGAGGTGGCTCAGGTCATACGACTTTGCCAACGAAGCGCCCGCCTTCATGAGCATGCGGATCGCCGTCGGCGCCGTGTACCACACCGTCACCTGCTCGTCCTGGAGAATCCGGTACCAGCGTTGCGCGTCGAAGTCGGCCTCGTCCACGACGCTCGTGATGCCGTTGGTGAGCGGCGCGATGATGCCGTACGACGTGCCCGTCACCCACCCTGGGTCGGCGGTACACCAGAACACGTCATTCTTGTGGAAGTCCAGCGCGAGCTTGCCCGTGATGTGATGCGCCACGACGGCGCCGTGCACGTGAACGGCGCCCTTGGGCACTCCGGTGGTGCCGCTCGTGAAGTGCAGCAGCGCGATGTCCTCCTCGTCCGTGGGCGCGATGGTGTACCGATCGCTGGCCCGGGCAAGGAGCGCCGCGAGATTCTGGGTGCCCGGCACCTCGGCGGCGTTGGGCGGCGTCACGAGCAGCACGTGACGGAGATCCGGCAACTGGTCGCGAATGCCGGCGACCTTGCGCTTGTAGAGCGAGGGGGTCGTCACCAGCACGGTGCCGCCCCCGATGGTGAGGCGCGCCTTGATCGGTTCCGGTCCGAACGCCGAGAACAGCGGACAGAATACGCTGCCGTATTTCATCGTGCCGATCGCGGCCACGTACAGCTCCGGCACGCGGTCGGCCAGCGCGAACACACGATCGCCCTTGGCCACGCCGAGTGACGCGAGCACGTTGGCGAAGCGACTCGTCAGCGCGCCCAACTCGGCATACGTCAGCGTGACGCGGTCTCCGGTCCGGCCCAACCATCTTAACGCCACGTGGCCGGCGTGCGCGCCCTGGGCGTGCCGGTCCACGGCTTCGTATGCGATATTCAGGCCCCCGCCATCCGGCAGCCCGTCCAGCTCGCCGTGCAGCACGTCGGACCAGGAGAAGCGGGCGCACGCGGCCTCATAGTCCGGCATCGCAGGGGCCGGTTCGCGGTGATCCCCGTCCTTGGTAAAGACGCGTAGCGCCGAACCGTGGCCGGTGCGGGCGGAGGATCGCTCGACGAAGGTTCCCATGGCTACGCTCCTATCGTTCGAGGCCGGTCGGGGCGCAACGGCGCCCGCGGGGCGCGCCACGCGCCTCCGGTCATGCGGAACGTATGGGCGCGGCGCGGCGGAAGCTGTCGGGCGGGCGGCCATCGCTCGTGGGAGGAATCCTCACAGTGCAGCCGTCCGGACGCCGGGCTCCGTAAACCGAAGCGCCGCCGCCCCGGAATTCCGGAGCGGCGGCGCGAGCCGGCACGAACGGCGCTCAGTGCTGGGGCGTCGTCTCCGTGGCCGCCTGCGACTTGCCCATGTGCCCGTAGCGCTCGAACCAGTGCTCGATATAGAGCTGCGTGCGCAGAAAGTTCGACGGCGTGCTCGACGTGCCGTGGTACTCGTTGTTCATGCGCAGCATGGCGGTGGGCACGCCGCGCAGCTTCAGCGCGCGGTAGAACTCCTCCGTCTGCGGGATTGGCGTGCGCAGGTCGAGCACGCCGGTCATGAGCATGGTCGGCGTCTTGACGTGCCCCACGTAGGTGATGGGCGAGCGCCGGAGATACTCGCTCGGATCTTCCCAGAAGGGCTTGGCGAAATTCCCGTACCAGCCCGCGCCGTCGGTCACGCCCACGAAACTGATCCAGTCGATCACGGGGCACTGCACCACCGCGGCCGCGAACCGGTCGGTGTGCCCCACCGTCCAAGCCGTGAGCACGCCGCCGCCCGAGCACCCGTACACGAACAGGTTGTTGGTATCGACGTAGCCGCGCCCGATCACCGTATCGACGCCCGCCATCAGGTCGTCGAAGTCCTTGTCCGGATAATCGTTGTCGATGAGGTTCGTGAACTTCGCCCCGTAGCCGGTGCTGCCGCGGGGGTTCGTGTACAGCACCACATAGTCACGTGCCGCCTCGTCCTGCCGTGCGAAGTTGAACGCGACGTTGTACATGGCCTGCGGCCCGCCGTGGATCTGCAGGATCAACGGATACTTATGGTGGGGGTCGAAGTCCGCCGGTTTCACGATCCATCCCTGGATCTTGAGCCCGTCTTTCGATGTGTACCAGATCTCCTCGGTCGACGCGAGCGTCTTGCCGGCGAGGATCGACGCGTCGACGTTGGTACGCTGCGCGAACGTCGACACGGTGCCCGATGCTGGGATGGTGAACGTGACCACGTCGTTGGGCATGGTCGGCGTGGTGCGTGTCCCCACGGCCAATCCATTGCGCGCGAGGTCGGTGACCGCCAGCACCTGCGTGCCGATCGTCACCGGCCGCACCTGGCCCGCGGTCGATGCGAAGTACAGGTTCTGCGAGCCCTCGCTCTGCACGTTGAAGTACACGCCCGCCCCGTTCGGCGCCCACAGGATGCCCGAGACCGGGCGGTCGAGGTTCGCCGTGAGGCTGCGCGGGTTCGACCCGTCGGCGTTCATCACCCAGACGTTGCCCTCCGACCATGCCGAGTGGTCCACCGAGTCGGCGTGCATGTACGCCACCAGACGGCCGTCGGGCGAGTAGACCGGTCCACCGCTCGTTCCCGAGGCGTGGGTCAGCATCCGGACCTCGCCCGAGGCCACGTTCGCGGCGTAGATCTCCGAACGCCGGAAGACGTGCTCCGCGTCTGGCACGCGGAGCGACGAGAACGCCACCCACTGGCCGTCGCCCGAGAAGGCGGGAGGCGACGCGTTCCAGTCGCCCGTGGTGAGTTGCCGCGCTTCGCCGCCGTCGGCCGGAATCACGAAGATCTGCCGGTAGTAGGTGTCGGTGTAGCCCACGCGGTCGGAGCGGAAGTTGAGCCGCGTCACGATCTTTGGCGGCTCCACCCACTTGGCGCCCTTGGGCGGCGCCGGCATGGGAATGCGCCATTCCGGGTCGGGCCGCTCGGGCACGTTCATGTTGAACGCCAGAGTCGCGCCGTCGGGCGCCCACGCCAGGTTGGACGGCGACTCGGTGAGGTTGGAGATCTGCGATCCCGGTCCCTCGAGGTCCACCCAACGCACGAAGATCTGCGCGCCGCCAGGCTCATTCTGCGCCACGTACGCGATGCGCTTTCCGTCGGGCGACCACTCAGGGCCGGACCCGTCGGCCAGGAAGCGGTCGTGCGTGCCGTCGGCGTTCATGATCCAGAGTGACGTGCGCCAGCGGTCGTTCATCTTGTCCACGCGGCGACGCCCGTAGACGATCTGCGAGCCGTCGGGCGATAGCCGCGGCGACTGCACGTCCTGCCAGTCGAGGTACTGGTTCACGTGGATGCGATTTGGCGCCACCTGCTGTGCCGGAATGGCGGACACGAACGACGCCAGCGCGACCACGAGCGCGGCGGCGTAGCGGGTGTGCAGTGGGGTGCCGTGGCCGAGGATCGAGCCGGAGGGCAGAGGCGGGCGCATGGGGGGACTCCTTATGGGTGCGCGGGGTCCTCAATCCTGTCGCGCCCATGGGCGACGCGCCAGGGGAACGCCGCCCGTGCGGCTGGACGGATCTCGGGTTTCCCCGACCCCTGGTGAGCGTAGACCCGACTGCCCGTGGCGCTCGCCGGCGATACCCTGCCGGTGTAGCCCTTGAGTCCCCACCGATCGCGGTGGGGACCCGGTTCCGATCCACGGGAGGCGAACATGCTCAGCTATGCGCAACTGGCCGAACTCGAGCGGAGGACGCGCGAGTCGCTCGTCCTCAATGTCTACATCGACGCGACCGAACTCGATGGGGTGGCCCGGCGTTCGTGGCGGCACACGCTTGCCAACGCCGTGGTGGCCACGCGCAAATCGCTGGCCGACGCGCCGCACGCGGAGCGGACGGCGTTCGACCGCGCCGCGGAACGGCTGGAGGCGCGGACTATGGCGCTGAGCGACGACATGGACGGCGCGCCTGGCTGGGTGGCGTTCGCCACGGCCGACGAGATTCTCTACGCGGGTCCCACCACCACGGTGCCCGCCGCCTCGCTGGTCTGGCGTAAGGGCATCGCGATGGTGCCGTACGTGCGCCTGCTTCGGGACGAGCCCACCGTCACGGTGGCGCAAGTCGACGTCCGCAAGGCGGACATCTATCGGTGGGTGGCCGGCACGCTACATCGGGTGGAGCGCGTTCAGGCGCATGCGCACGTCGGGCGGGCAGGCCACATGGGCGACGCTCCGCACCCGGGGTTCCACAGCGGCACGCGCGGCACGACCCTCACCGACGCCGCGCAGCGCGCCATGGACGCGGGGGTCGATCGCATGGTGCGCGACGTGGCCGCGCAGATCGGCACGACGGGGCTTCCCGGTGGCTGGATCGTTCTGGTGGGCAATCGGACAGTGGCGCTGGACACGATCAAGCACCTCACCAAGGGCGAGCAGAAGTGTGCGGTGTACGTGCCGGGGTTGGCCGCCGATGCCGCTGAACCGGAGATCGCGCACGCCGCCGCCGAGGGCCGGGCACAACTCCAAACGGCGCACGAGGTCGCGCGAGTGGTCGATCTCATCGAACGGGCGGCGGCCAGCGATCGGGCCGTGCTCGGGTACACGCGCACACTGGAAGCGCTGGCCGCGGGTGCCGCACGCGAGGTGCTGGTGACGGGTGACTTCTTCGCGCGCGAGACCGATCGCGCGGAGGCGCTCATGCTGGCAGTTCTCGCCAACGGCGCGCACCTGGTGGAGGTCGGGGGTGAGGGAGCGGCTCGGCTGGATGCCGAATGCGAAGGGGTCGGGGCGACGCTGCGTTTCCGGACGCAACCGGGACGTGCTACGCTCGAAGAAGGCGCGGTGGTCGCCTGAATCCGATGGGGGCCCGACGTCTCTGTCGGGCGAAGCCCGACGCCAGCGTGGCCGCTGCCCGACTGTGGCCGGGATGATGCGGGCGCATTGTGCGAGCAGGGGAGTCTGTCCTTAAGACGGGGGTATGCATATGTCACGCAACGTCGGGACCGTGGATCGATGGGTGCGCGTTCTGCTTGGACTCGCGCTGCTGTCGGTGCTGTTCGTCGGGCCCAAGTCGATGTGGGGGCTGGTGGGGCTGATCCTGCTCGCCACCGCCGGGGTTTCGTTCTGCCCGCTGTACAGCATGTTCGGCTGGTCCACCTCCGCCACGCCTTCATCGAACACGCCTGGATCGAAGGCGAACGGCTGAGTCGGCTTCCGTGCAGACCACGGCCGCGCCGGACACCCCAGTCCCGCGCGGCCGCGGTCGTTGTGAGCTTACTCCCTGGCGGTGGCGGCGAGCACGCGTTCCACGCGGGCGCGCACTTCAGCGGCGAGCGGCGCCACGGCGGGGTTGCCGGCCAGGCTCAACGCGGCCACAGGATCCATGGCTGCCACGACGGTCCGTCCGGGCTCGTCGGTCGCGTACACCACGACGTTGCACGGGAGCAGCAATCCGATGTCGGGCTCCGCGCTCAGCGCCTGGTGGGCCAGTGGGGGGTTGCAGGCGCCGAGGATCACGTACGGGCGGAAGTCGATCCCGAGCCGATCTTTTAGTGTTTTGGTAACATTGATCTCGGTCAGGACGCCGAATCCCTCCCTGGCGAGTTCGGCGCGCACGCGTTCCACCGCCGCGTCGTACGCGAGCGGTACGGTGACCGAGAGGCCGTAGGGCGTCGTCTGCTGCACCATCGCTGCTCCAGTGTCGGAGTAAGAGGGCCGCGCTGCGGCGCCGGCCCCAATGGCGGGAGAATCCGGCGGTTGCACGGGGCGCCGCTTCGGGCAGTAGCAGGCACTCCCAATGGTCGGCGCGGTTCTAGCCGGTTCCCGGCCCATACGGTACTATAGTGGGTCTGCCGCTGGTCACGCACTCACTGGCGCCCGCCCGTGGGCGTGTGGGCCGCACCTTCAACCTGCCGTCATGGACCTGCGCGACCAACTCCAGACCACGCTGGGTTCGGCCTATACACTCGAGCGCGAGTTGGGCGGCGGTGGGATGTCGCGTGTCTTCGTGGCCGAGGAGACCTCGCTCGAGCGCAAGGTCGTGGTCAAGGTGCTGCCGCCCGAGTTGACCGCCGGCGTCAACGTCGACCGGTTCAAGCGCGAGATCCTGCTCGCCGCCAAGCTGCAGCACCCGCACATCGTGCCGGTGCTGGCCGCCGGCGAAACGAACGGGCTGCCGTACTACACCATGCCGTTCGTCGAGGGTGAATCGTTGCGGGCAGCGCTCGCCAGGGGCGGCGCCCTGTCGATCACCGACGCGATAGGGATTCTGCGCGACGTGGCCAAGGCGCTGGCGTACGCGCACGAGCGCGGGATCGTACATCGCGACATCAAGCCGGAGAACGTGCTGCTCTCCGGCGGTTCCGCCGTGGTCGCCGACTTCGGCATTGCCAAGGCCCTGAGCGCCTCGCGCACCTCGGCACCCAACGCCACGCTCACCCAGGTGGGCACCTCCCTGGGCACGCCGGCGTACATGGCGCCCGAGCAGGCGGCCGCCGACCCGGCCACCGACCACCGCGCCGACCTCTACGCCTTCGGCTGCATGGCGTACGAACTGCTGGCCGGCCGCCCGCCGTTCTCGGGGCGGACCCCGCAGAAGCTATTGGCGGCGCAAATGGGCGAGGCTCCGCAGCCGATCGCCGAGCTGCGCCCCGATACGCCGCCCGACCTCGCGGTGATGGTGATGCGCTGCCTGGCCAAGGACGCCGCCGACCGGCCGCAGAGCGCCGCCGACCTGGTGGGCGTGCTCGACTCGGTGACGAGCGGGGGCGGCCACGCCGCGCTGCCGCCCATCCTGCTGGGGGGCAAGTACGCGCTGTGGCGCGCGCTCGCCCTCTACGCCGCGGCTTTCGTGGTGGTGGCGCTCGTCTCCAAGTCGGCGATCATCGTCATCGGGCTCCCGAGCTGGGTGTTCCCTGGCGCGGTGGCCGTGATGGCGCTGGGCCTGCCGGTGATTCTGTTCACCGGGTACGTCCACCATGCCGCCCGCCGCCTGATCACGATGACGCCCACGTACACGCCGGGCGGCTCGGCGCCGCCGCAGGGTACCATGGCGACCATCGCCATGAAGGCGAGTCCGCACATGAGCTGGCGGCGGACCACCGTCGGCGGGGCATACGCGCTCGGCGCGTTCGTGCTGCTCATCGGCGTGTTCATGCTCCTGCGGGCGTTCGGCATCGGGCCGGCGGGCTCGCTGCTGGCCGCCGGCAAGCTCGACGCACATCAGCCGCTGCTCGTGAGCGAGTTCAGCGCCAAGGGCGGGGCAGACAGCGCGCTGGGCGGCGTGGTGGCCGAGGCGGTACGCGCCGACCTCGCCCAGTCCAACGCCATCACCGTCATGCCCGCGAGTATGATCCGCGACGCGCTGCAGCGCATGCAACTGCCGCTCGACAGCCGCATTGACGCCAACCTGGCGCGCCAGATCGCCCAGCGCGACGGACTGAAGGCCGCGATCACCGGCGACATCACACCACTCGGCAATGGGTTCATCGTCACGGCGCGCATCGTGGCGGCGCAGTCGGGAAATGAACTCGCCTCGTTCCAGGGCACGGCCATCAGTCCGTCGGAGTTGATCCCCACCGTGGGCCAGATCAGCCGCGACCTGCGCGGCAAGATCGGCGAGTCGCTCAAGACCGTGCAGAATTCGCCGCCGCTCGAAGCGGTCACCACGAGTTCGCTCGAGGCGCTCAAGGCGTACACGGAGGGCGACGTCGCGTTCAGTCAACTCGATTACGCCAAGGCGAGCGAGTGGCTCAAGCAGGCGGTGGCCCTCGATTCGACATTCGCCATGGCGTGGCGACGACTGGCTGTGGCGTACAAGGACGCCAACATGTCGCCGGTCCTCGTGGATTCGGCGCTGGCCAAGGCCTACCGGTTCCGGGATCACCTCACCGATCGCGAGCGGTACAGTACGGTGGCCAGCTATTACGACCTGGGGCCGGGGCGCGATCGCGGCAAAGCCATCCAGGCGTACCAGCAGGCCATGGCCCTTGGCGACTATTCGATTTCCCCCAACAACCTGGGAATCCTGTTCAATTCGCGGCGCCAGTTCGCGGCCGCGGAGTCGGTGCTGGCCGTGGGCGTCGCGAAAGCGCCGTCGAGCGGGGTGTCCAACTACTCGAACCTGGTCGGCGCCCTCGTCAACGAGGGCAAGTACACGGCGGCCGATTCCGTCACGCGCGCGTACGAGAAGCAATTCGGAACGCAGGCCGAGATGGAATTCGGGC